>DALYES010000102.1:0-1823 GCA_031972435.1 Minisyncoccota bacterium | reverse complement strand
ATTTCCGAGCGACTTACTCATCTTTTGGCCACCAGAATTGATGAAGCCGTGGTAGACAATTTGCCTTGTCGCGGGAAGCCCTGCAGACTTGAGCATCGCCTGCCACATGATGGACTGGAATCGCACCTGGTCTTTCCCTGCGACTTGGAGTGTTTCTCCATCTTCCCAGAATTTTTTGAAATGTTCTCCCTCTGGCCAGCCGAGTGTCGAGATGTAGTTGGTGAGCGCGTCAAACCACACGTACATCACCTGCCCCTCATCATGCGGCACGGGAATACCCCAATCGAGACGTACCCGCTCACGTGAAATACTAAAATCTTCAAGTCCCTGCTTCACAAAGTTGAGTGCCTCGTGGCGACGCCACTCGGGTACAATCACTCCCTCTCGAGAGAGGTACTCCTCGAGAAATGCTTGGTACTTTGAGAGTCGGAAAAAATAGTTCTCTTCTTCGACATGCTCTGGTACCTTTAAGTGCTCTGGACACTTCCCGTCTACAGTCCACTGTACCGCTTCTTGTAGATATCACCGTTCGCCTCACACCGTCGCCAGAGTTCCTGTGCAGCACGGATATGCCCCTCGCTTGTAGTACGAATAAAGGCATCGTTTGAGAGATTGAGGGCTGTGCCGAGTTTCTGAAACTCTCCAGCATAGTGATCGACGTACTCCTGTCGTGACTGTCCGTTTTCATCTGCTTTTTGTGCGATTTTTTGACCGTGTTCGTCGGTACCCGTATTGAAAAAAACTGCATCGCCCATGAGGCGTGCATGGCGCGCGAATGCATCAGCTTCTACGAATTCATATGCATGTCCGATATGCGGATCAGCGTTAACGTATGGCAACGTGGTGGTGATGTATTTATTCATGTCTATTACAGTACACTTTTTAAGTAGTTTGCGAGTTCTGTGATAGCAACGCGCTCTTGTGCGCCTGTGTCGCGGTTGCGTACGGTGACCGTATCTTTGAGTTCTGGCTTTTCTTCTCCGAGGGTATCGAAGTCAATCACGATACATGACGGGGTACCTATTTCGTCCTGACGGCGGTAGCGCTTCCCAATATTGCCATTATCGTCCCACGCAATCCGCCAGCCAGCGGATCCACCCTCCTTCTTGAGCATGAGGAATACCTCACGAGCTTTTGCTACGAGCTCTGGCTTATTCTTGAGGAGGGGCGACACTGCAGCACGGTATGGCGCAAGGTGTGCAGGAAAACGTAACACGGTGCGCACTTCCCCGTTCATCTCGTCTTCGGTGTACGCGCGGGCAATGACCGCAAGCACGGTACGCCCGAGGCCGAAGGTTGGCTCGATGACGTGCGGAATAAATTTCTCGTTGGTTTCAGAGTCGGTGTAACGCAAATCAACCTTACTCTGCTCCATGTGATTGGTGAGGTCAAAGTCAGTACGGTATGCAATGCCACCAATTTCCTTGAAACCAAATGGGTACCTGAAATAGAAATCCATGGTGCGCTTGCTGTAATGTGCACGGTCGTGCTCGTCGAGCTCAACCTCCTTGTAGTCCTCCGATGAAAATCCGAGTGTCTTGAACCACTTGTGGTACTGACTGCGCCAATACTCAAATTGTGACTCCCACTCCGCTCCTTTGATGAAATACTCGAACTCCATAATCTCGAGTTCGCGCACGCGGAAGATATAATCGCGCGGAGCAATTTCATTTCTAAACGAGCGACCTATTTGTGCAATACCAAAGGGGAGTTTCGGTGAGAATGAATCGAGGATGTTTTTGAAATTGGTGAACATTCCCTGTGCGGTCTCACCACGAAGGTATGCGAGCGAGTCGTCACTCTCCACTGCACCCATGTTTACC
>DALYES010000101.1:0-1862 GCA_031972435.1 Minisyncoccota bacterium | reverse complement strand
CGCGTCGCGGAAGTATCACCAACTGGTTTGACCCCGAACAAGCGGTGTATGGAGATTTCTATAATTTGAAAGACCTTGATCTGAGTTATCCACCCACGTTTGAAGCACTGGTATCCATCTATAAATACTGGATGGCAGAATTCGATATTGATGGCTATCGCGTGGATACGGTTAAGCACGTTGAAAATCAAGCGTCCGTCAAATTTTTCAACAACATCAAGGAGTATGCCGAGAGTATCGGGAAACATAATTTTTTAATCTTTGGTGAAATCGTTGACTCTGATGCTTCGATTGCCAAGTATGTCGGCAACCAGATGGTGACTGGGGAGCGTATTCAGGCACTTGATGCTTCTCTTGATTTTCCACTCTACTTTATTCTCGATGAGGTGATTAAGGGCAAGGTGAGTCCCTCCACCTTGCGGAATCGCTATGACTCACTGCATGCCACCTACACACAGACAGATGGCAGTAACTCACTGGTAACATTTCTCGACAACCACGACCAGGTGAATCGACAGTATAGAAGATTTTTGTTTGACTCAGAGGACAATCGGCAAGCGCTACTCGGTATCGGATACCTACTCACCTCGAGTGGTATTCCCTCTATCTACTATGGTACCGAACAAGGTTTCAACGGCGGGGGTACCCCCGGTAATCACCACGACAACTTCATTCGCGAGTGTATGTTTGGTGGGAGGTGGGGAGCATTTGGTGTGCAACACCGACAGTATTTTAGTACACGACACACGCTCTACAAACACATTGCAGAAATAGCGACCGTCCGCTCTCATGAGCCAGCACTGCGCTATGGCAGGCTGTACTTCCGCGAAATTTCAGAAAACAATGTTGATTTTATGTACCCCGAGCTTGGCAAGGGTATGATTGCCTACTCACGAATCCTTGATGATACCGAGATACTCGTCGTGTTAAATCTTCGGTCACAGGAGTACTCCAACTATGTGACATTGGATCAAACGCTCACTCCACCGGGAACAGCGATGCAAAATCTCCTGAACACAACAATGCAGTTCCTCACGACCGAGGAAGCTGGTCGCACGGTGGTGTCGCTCACCCTCGCTCCCTACGAATTCGTCATTTTGAAAAAATCTGCGTAAGTACACTCTGATGCAGACTGCCATCATGAGTGGACCTGCCACAGAGTTATTATCTCCGCTATGGCGGGGCTTTTCTTTGTATACTTACCAAACTGATTTTAAGCCGTTACGCGCTCCGATTGACTTATTTCCCTTAGTGTTGTTAACTATCTTCCGTACTCGGTACGTACCGAGAGGACACAAACAAACAGGAGGATGTACGCAATGAACACAATATTTAATATTGCGAATGAAATCGCGGACGGGGTCATGCAACATACGGATAAACATGCCTCACTCGGAGCAAGTCTAAATGAAGAGGTCCAGCTACATGGCGAAGGGTCGGCGGATACCCAAATCATTGCCGTCCACATCCTCTTTGAGGGCCAGCCTCTTTGTGGGTTTAATGATTCAATGCCATGCAATTGGCCCGAGAATCACTTCTTTGTCGGAGTGTATGACCAAAAGAACGCGACCTGCCCTGAATGTCTTGCGGCGATGAAGAACCTGCCCCTTCAATTGCCCAGAATCTAGCCACCACTATCGGTGGGACGAAAAGCCAAAGCTTCGTCTCACAACGAAGTGGCGGTTTTTCATTTTTATATAATCTGGTTCTGAAGTTTTAAATTTTCAAAATGTCCTAAAATACCACTTTGCTCCAATTCCCTTTGTATACGAACCCAATTCGCAGTTCTGAATGCGTCCACGACAGCCAGCTAATTTGACACACTGGTTTTAGTGTTATATTGTCTACATTAGAATATCTGT
>DALYES010000100.1:1545-2366 GCA_031972435.1 Minisyncoccota bacterium | reverse complement strand
TATCGCTTTTTACATACTCACGAAGCGCTTTCTGCATTTCTGCCTCTGAAATTGCATTGAAGTTGTAGAGTGTGATAATGAACACATCGCCACGCTCCTCGGTCTTGCTCGTTGGAATCGTAATTGTATCTCGTATTACAGCTATATCCTTAAATTCTTCATCACCCTTTCTGAAAATAGTAAATTTCACCTCAGTTCCCTGCTCTCCTCGAATGAGGCGGACTGCTTCGTCGATGCTCATACCCTCTGTAGATTGCTCATTGATGCGCACAATGGCGTCACCCGCGAGGAGACCAGCCTTTTCAGCAGGACTGTCGGGAAGTGGCGTAATAACCGTAACCACATTCTCACGAATACCCACTTCCATACCAACCCCACTAAAATTGCCACTGATATCTTCTTCAAATGCAGCAGCGTCTTGTGGTGGCATGTAGAGCGTATATGGATCACCATACGTGCGAACAAGGCCTTCAATAGCACCCTGAACCCGCTCTTCGTGCGAAAGCGAGCTCGTTGCAGAAGTAACATACTTCTCTTCCAGGAGATTCCAAACGCGCCAGAATTCACCCATCTCAACAGAGTTATCTGCCTTAGTCTCTGGGCTGTTAAAAAAGGAGAAAATGCTTGCTTCATTGCGCGCATCGGTACCAATCTGAAGCCCAGAGAAAAATGTTGCAGTTGCAAGCAACACCGCAAGCGCAATACCGAGAAGTGGTTGCGTACTTGATCGAGGAGACATTACCTCTGGTGTGTCTGACGTAGTGTACGACACCTGCGCGTCGGATACCGGTGTTCCACCCTCTTGCTGCTCTGGATTTTGA
>DALYES010000100.1:1009-1535 GCA_031972435.1 Minisyncoccota bacterium | reverse complement strand
ACATTCCCCAATTATCGCACATTCTCCCCGACTTATACAAAAAATAACTTGGGTATCACACACCACGTGATAAAATATGCGCATGATAGAGTACTTTGCACATGGCAAGTTGCGGTGGATCAACATGAAGCGTCCCACCGCAGAAGAAATAAAGAAGGTTATGACTGAACTTGACCTTCCCCCATTTCTCATGTCAGACCTCTCGACGCCCATTCCTCGCAATAGGGCGCAACTTATTGACGGAACCATCAAACTCACCCTCGACTTCCCTACTGTCAAACATATCGATGTCGAACACCCATACGAAGTAAAATTCATCATCTCAAAGAACAGCCTCGTCACCGTACAGTATGAGGAAATGGCAGGTATCGATCGCTTCAAGCGACAGTTTGAAGTCGCTGCAACACTTCGCAAGAAGCAAAAGCATCTCACGGGCGCCCACCTCTTCATTTCACTCATCAACGCACTCTACGAGAGTGCATTTACCAAACTCGACTATCTTGAGTCACAACTTTCTGATATAGAG
>DALYES010000100.1:0-999 GCA_031972435.1 Minisyncoccota bacterium | reverse complement strand
CTTGTGAGCTCGTCCCGGCATTTTAAGCTTATCGACAGTTCTTTTTGCTTCTTCGCCACACGAACACGCTCTTTGATACACTCATCGCGCTTCGTGAGACAAATACTGCCATGATTACCACGAGGCAAAATGAAATTATCAAAAACCTCACCATCATGGCGTTTATCACCTATCCGCTTACGCTCATAAGCTCAATGTTTGGTATGAACACCGAATGGAGCCCCATCGTGGGCACAAAAGGAGATTTTTGGATAATCTTTGCCATCATGTTCTCCATTGCGTTCGTATTCTTCTTGTTTTTCAGGCACCAACGGTGGATGTAGCGGGCCTACACGTGCGAAAAATGGATTTTTTGCTACACTACGTGGGTATTTCAGTATGAGTTTTCTTAATATCTTTTCAAGCAAAAAAGCGCGGAGTGAACATCCCCCTCTCTACTTCTATAACTCGGCAACGAATGCCAAAGAGCTTTTTGCGCCCCTTAAAGAGGGCCGCGTCTCAATGTACTCCTGCGGACCAACGGTATACGACCACATCCATATCGGTAATCTTCGCTCATTTCTCCTTCCCGACCTTATCAAGCGTGTCTGTATCTACAATGGCTACGAGGTGAAGCATGTCATCAATTTTACTGACTTTGGCCACCTCACCGATGATGCGGATGCGGGCGAAGACAAGATGATGCGCGCGCTCAAGCGCGAAGGAAAACCAATTTCGCTTGGTGCCATGCGCGAGGTCGCAAATATCTACATGCAGTCCTTCAAAGACGACAATGATGCATTTCGCAACCTCCGGCCAACAACGTACACTCCTGCGAGCGACTATGTGAAGGAGCAAATTCAGCTCATTAAGACCTTGTATGAAAAGGGCTACGCGTACGAGACCTCAGACGGCGTATATTTTGATATCACGAAATTCCCTGCATACGGTATGCTCGGCAATATCGATCTTACTAAAATGCAGAGCGGTGCGCGCGTTGCGGTTAACGAAGAAAAACAC
>DALYES010000099.1:0-2677 GCA_031972435.1 Minisyncoccota bacterium | reverse complement strand
GAGCTCGAGAGTACCCCAACTTTTCACTCCTAAAAAAGGGTTACTCAACTCTCTGTATAATCTCAAATGAAGTATACTTGTACCGTATGAAAGAAATTAATGCACATGATTTTAAAAAAGTGCTCGAACAAAAGCCACACGACAATTCGATAGATTTTATCAATGTGTGTACTCGTGGTGAGTACGATGAAAAACACATCCCGGGTGTACGAAGCGTCCCACTCGATGAACTAGGGAAACATCTCGATGAGTTTTCGAAAAAGAAAACAATCTACGTACACTGCCAGAGTGGGCACCGCGGTGAGCGTGCAATCGAAGACCTCGTGCGACTCGGTGTTACTGCTGAGCTTGTGAACGTGAGTGGTGGAATCATGGCATGGACAAAAGAGGGGTTCAAGACTGAATCATTTACCAAGCGCCTCCCCATCATGCGACAGGTACTTCTCACTGCAGGGTTTTTTGTAACCCTCGGTATAGTACTCTCACTCACCGTGAATCCACACTATGTCTACTTTTCACTTTTTGTGGGATGTGGGCTCATGTTTGCGGGTATCACGGGGTGGTGTGGCATCGCGTATGTTCTTGAACGAATGCCGTGGAATAGGTAGGAGTGTTACGCAAAATCTTTTTCTTCAAAACGTATTGAGTCCCCCGGTTTCAATCCGCCTTCAATTATCTTAAACGCGACACGCTCCTCGATGAGGTCTTGGATTGCTCTCCGCATCGGACGTGCACCAAACTCAGGATCGTACCCTTCCCTCATGAGTACAGTGAGGAGGACGTCGTCAATAACCAGTTCAAACCCGCGTTCTCGAATACGAGATTGAAGGTCTTTAAGCATCATCTCCGCAATCGTGCGCTGTTCATTTTCTTGGAGAACCTCAAAAAGCACGACAGCATCGAAACGATTGAGTAACTCTGGCTTGAATATATGTCGCTCAATAATAGTGCCAATTATTGAATCTTTTTCATCGTCGGGATGCTTCCCCTCTTTTACATACTTCCAGATGAGGTCACTTCCTGCATTTGATGTTGCAATAATAATGGTGTTACGCGCATTGATCTTGTTGCCTCGTGCATCGGTAAAAACTCCTTCATCAAATATCTGCAAGAAAAGATCGTGCACCGATACATCCGATTTCTCAAATTCATCGAGCAAAAGTACACAGTAGGGATGTTCTCGAAGCGCTGAGGGGAGTACTCCCGCAACCTCTGACGTTCCTAAAAGTCGCGCAATACTGTTCTCATCACTAAATTCAGACATGTCAAACCGCACCATTGTATTCTCATCACCAAAAAAAGTATACGCGAGTGCCT
The DNA here is from genome assembly GCA_031972435.1 of Minisyncoccota bacterium. Classification (GTDB taxonomy): domain Bacteria; phylum Patescibacteriota; class Minisyncoccia; order Phycocordibacterales; family UBA918; genus Damh-18. The sequence continues at coordinate 1,360 of DALYES010000099.1, read as the reverse complement.
TTGCGGTCTCTGTTTTCCCCACTCCCGTTGATCCGAGGAAGAGGAACGTCCCAATCGGCCTCTCTTTACTTTGAATTCCAGAACGAGCACGACGCATTGCACTCGCAACGACCTCGAGAGCACGCTCTTGTCCCACGACTCGCGTATGAAGAATCTCCTCAAGATTCATGAGTATTTTACGCGCACGTGCTGCAACTTCTGCAAGGAAGCTCACTGCTTTATCGGGCATGACCCCTTCCATAATGTAGCGCTCTGCACTCTCTGCAATTCGTTCAACAGCAGGGTACGTGAAGTACAGGTTGTACCGGTGTTCAAGTGCCCATGTTGCTTCTTCAAGTACGCGTACTGAACTCGAAACATCGGGCACATCAATAATAATTGTTTCGAAGTAGCGTAATAATTGATGATTGTTTTCGAGCGACGTATGAAAATTTCGCGGATCAACAGTAGCGACAATTTGAATATTGGTCGATGTCAAAAACCTCTCCAATAATGTTGCAACATCTGCGTCAAGTGAGGAAACACTTTCGATGAACGAAACAAAATTTTCAATAATGACAATGATATTCCCTGCACGCTCTGTCTGAGTCATTAGTTTTAGAAACTCATACTCAAACTGACCTTTTGAACTATATACCGCAACAAAGGCATCGGCATCAAATACCACAAAGCGTTTTGCGCTCAGTGATGCGACTGAATGCCCTTCTCGCATGCGTCGTCCAAGCTCAATAAGAATATCCATTTTCCCAACTCCCGGTTCACCGACAAGAATGACGTTGGCTGATTTTATTCTGGTCAATGTAGACTCAATCTTCTCAATAACCTCATTCGCATAGGCAGTATTACTCAGAAAGACAGAAAAAGCAGACGTATTTTGTATTTTTCTTTGAAATTTGTTGAGATTTATTGCAGTTCCGTACGAAAATTCTCGACCAATACCACTGAATGTGCCAAACTGGTCTCTACTCCACCAACGTTGTTTCTGTTTGTACTGTGCACGTACACGCCACACCCATTCATTTGCTCCTATAAATGATGCGGGTGTAACGCCATTCTTGAATAAAAATGATTTAAACGCAGGGTCATGTGCAAGCAAAAATTCACCTAAACTTTGTATCGTAATAAATGCACCCTGCGTAAGGGGAAGTGTGTCAGGCCTAATACGTGCACGCTCCGAATCAAGAAATGTATTAACGGCTTGAAGCGACACACCAGAACGAATCATGATTTCTTTTCCGTGCTTCGAAATGAGAAAGCCCCGTGTGAGGTCTGAGTCATCTTTCATGCACATTGCAGCGACTTCTTGTGTCAGACCTTCACCATCAGCAAAATCCTCCCCATAGACGGTAGAAAGACCTCT
>DALYES010000098.1:0-2682 GCA_031972435.1 Minisyncoccota bacterium | reverse complement strand
ATCGGTGGTGGTGTCTCTGCCAATACCCACATCAGAGAAACGTTTAAAAACTATTTCCATAAAGAATACCCTATGCTCACCGTGTACATGCCTCCACGCAACCTCTCTACCGATAACAGCATTATGATTGCGCTCGCCGGCCATGCACATGCTGAACAGGCGCTTACCCCCACACAGGCAGCAACTATTTCTGCAAATGGGAATCTGTCACTCCAGAATACCTAGAGAACAGATTTGTCATGCGCCCGCTTTTTTAAGCATACGTTTCATGCTACTATCGCCATACTATGAGCGATGAAAAAGGATCGGGTAATACCCCGCAAAACAGTACTATTCCTGAGGTATTTTTGAAGCCATATGCTCCAGAGACGACCGAAACGGGAATCTATACACTCTGGGAAGAATCAGGGTATTTCAACCCTGATGTCTGTATTGAAAAAGGTGTCACAAAGGCGGACGCTGCCCCCTTTTCTATTGTCATGCCACCCCCAAATGCTAATGGGAGTCTTCATGCCGGACATGGTTTGTTTGTCACCCTCCAGGATATTATGATTCGCTTTAACCGCATGCGTGGCAAACGAACACTTTGGTTCCCTGGGGCCGACCACGCAGGATTTGAGACACAAGTAGTCTACGAAAAGAAACTCCAGAAGGAGGGCCGATCACGCTTCGGTATGGATCCTAAACAACTCTATAGCGAGATTCTTGACTTCACCCTTGCAAACAAAAGTTTCATGGAGAATCAAATCCGAGAACTTGGCGCTTCATGTGACTGGTCGCGTAGTCTCTTTACACTCGACCCGCGGGTAATTACTACTGTCTACGACACATTCAAACAACTCAACGATGACGGTCTTCTCTATCGTGGTGCACGTACTGTCAATTGGTGTGCACACCATCAAACTTCGCTTTCAAATCTTGAGACCGAGCACGTAGAGCGCGCTGACAAATTTTACTATTTCCAATACGGCCCTTTTGTGATCGGTACCGCACGACCAGAAACTAAATTTGGTGACAAGTATGTTGTCGTTCATCCTGATGACACTCGATATGCTGCATACACTCACGGCCAAACAATTGAGCTTGAGTGGATCAATGGCCCCATCACCGCAACCGTTATTAAGGACGAGGCAGGAGACCCAGAGATGGGTACTGGTGCAATGACCATAACCCCATGGCACTCGGGCATCGATTTTGAAATTGCAAAACGACACAATCTCGACTACGAGCAGATCATCGATTGGCAAGGGAAACTCCTCCCTATCGCTGGCGAGTTTGCGGGTATGAAAATTAGTGAAGCACGAGAAAAGATCGTAGCAAAACTTGCTGAAAAAGGTCTCGTCGTAAAAATTGATGAGGCATATACCCATACCGTGCCCGTCTGCTATAAATGTGATCGCGACATTGAGCCACAGATTCGAAATCAGTGGTTTGTAAAAATAAAACCACTTGCTGCAAAAGCACTTGCTTCACTTGATACACACGAAACTACGGTACTCACCGAACAGCACGAGAAAGTACTTCGTCATTGGCTCACTACAATCGAGGATTGGAATATTTCACGACAAATCGTATGGGGTATTCCAATACCTGCAAAGATTTGTACCGTATGTGACCATGGCATGGTTGATCTCAGTAACACAATTACTGCGTGCGAAAAATGCGGTGGTGCGGTTACGCAGGACGCCGATACGTTTGATACATGGTTTTCTTCTGGTCAGTGGCCCTTTGTGACACTCAACTATCCCGATAGTCCCGACTTTGCATCATACTACCCCACTACGGTAATGGAGACGGCTGCCGACATACTTTTCTTCTGGGTTGCACGCATGATGATGCTCGGTATATATCGCACAGGCAAAACACCGTTCCGCAACATTTATCTCCACGGGCTCGTACGCGATAAATTCGGTAAAAAGATGAGTAAGTCAAAAGGTAATGTGACTGCTCCCTCTGAACTCTCTCAAAAATACGGAACTGACGCACTCCGCATGGGGCTTGTGGTAGGTAATACACCAGGCACCGACATGAACCTGGATCCCGACAAAGTAAACGCGTATAAAAAGTTTGCGAATAAAATTTGGAATATTACTCGATTTATACTCGAGGGCACAAAAGATTACACGCCCACATATTCACCACTCCTTTCCGAAACAGACGCTCAAATCCATCAACGCCTTACTGAAGTGCAGGCTGAAATTACTGAACATATGGAGAAATTCCAATTCCATCTCGCTGCTGAAAAAGCATATCACTATGTGTGGAATGAACTTGCCGATAAGATACTCGAGGAGTCAAAACCAATACTCCAAGGCTCAGATGCCACGCTTAAATATTCACGTCATTCTCTCCAAATGCCTCATCACCTCACTCAAACTCCTTCACCCATTCATGCCGTTTGTGACTGAGGCAGTATGGCAAGAACTTCCACCACATGTACGTGGCGACGAACGTGACCTACTTATGATTGCGGAGTGGCCACACGCATAAGAAATTCGTTAGACTCGCAAAATCACGATGAGTGTATTAGTATAGGCTCAGCAGTTCAACCCACAAACAAGAAACAGGGGGTCAAGAATGGCTTCGAAACTTTTAGTATCAGATTTTGTCTGGGACGGGTTTCGCTTCACCGCGCAATGTAACCAAGGTCAACTCGAAGGAAACGGGACCTTGCACCAGAGT
>DALYES010000097.1:1921-2803 GCA_031972435.1 Minisyncoccota bacterium | reverse complement strand
ACGAGACTCTGTCTCTTCCCACTCGCTCGTTGGAGCTCATTCTTGAGTTCATTTCGTGCACTGTCGATTGCCTGCTCAATTTGATCTTCTGTTGCTTCTGTTCGATACAGTTTGCCATTCACGGTGAGGTTTACCTCCACTCGGTGAATCTTTCCAGACTGATGATCGGTGATTTTTTCAAGTTCCACCTCACAGAGCACCTCATTTCGTTCATCGAGTAATTTTCCAATTGGTGCAAACTTCTGGTCAAGGAGTGTCTCCAACTTTGGAGTCATAGTAAAGTTAGTAGTTTTCACGTTGATATGAGGGAACGTCATATTGTTTTGGATTAAACTAATACCTACTTTGTATCTACACTATACATTTTACTACTAGATCGGTGTCCTGTCAGTAGGGTAATCTGCGCGGGCAAAACTCCCATTTCATTCGACAAAATCTCTCGAATACGCTTGTTTGCAAAGTTCTGTGATGCGGGTTCCTTCACCGCGATTGTGAAGGTGGTCTCGTCCTCACGAATAACCTTTTCTTTCTTGGCGTTGGGGACTGCGTGTACGCGTATGTACATACAATGTTCTATTGCAATTCCTTTGGAATACAGACATTCTTTGTCGTAGGTGCAGTGTGAAGACTAGGGGCCGATGTCGAATCTGCTGAGGCACTCTTTCCATACGTCGTGTTGATGTACCTTGCAATGTCATCAGATTCATACATGCGTACGTCTCCATCTATCATGTACGGCACCTGTCGCTTCCCTCCTTCTCGAATAAGCTCCTCAACAACTTTTTCATCAGCGATGTTCTTTTCTAAAAATGGCACACCATGCTCACTGAATGCTACGAGTGCTTTTGCGCAGTAGGGACATCCGGTTTTTGTATAGAGTGT
>DALYES010000097.1:0-1911 GCA_031972435.1 Minisyncoccota bacterium | reverse complement strand
ATGTATTAAAATTATTGTATACCAATGTTATTGTGTCCGTTCGTATCGTCCCATAAGGGTTGCACTCTCGAGCGACTTCCCCTGTGCTACTGCTTCCACTTCAGCGAGCGTCGGTGTCTTCTCAAAGTGGAGTACGTCTGACACTGCGTAGAGTCTAAAAATGTATCGGTGTTCCCTATCCGGTGGACAAGGACCAACGTATCCTGTCTTTCCAATCGAGGTCATCCCACTCATCCCGAGTGCCTCTCCCTCTTGTATAACCTCCGTGTCTGCCTCAATGTTGTATACCACCCAGTGGTCAAAGGTTTCAATCCCACGGACTTGTTTTACTGAATCAGGAATATCGGGGTCATCCATCACAAGTACGAGCGACTGAGTCCCTTCGGGTACCCCACTGATGTGAAGCTCAGGGCTCACATTATCGCCATCACAGGTGTATGGTGCTGGTATGCGCCCGCCTTCCGGGAAGGCGGGCGATGTAAGTGTAAGTGACATAGGTTTTTCTTCAGGAATTATGAATACATCAGATGGCGCGCCCGCTTCCTTAAAAACAAGAAATGCTCCCCCAAAGACAATGAGTGTCATGAGCCCAAGTAGTGCAAACGCCTGTCTCACGCTTCTATGGTACCATAGAGAAAAGTTTCGGTCTCATACACAATTATACAAAAAGCAAAAGACCCATCATTCGGTCTCTTGCATGTGGGTCTTGATTTCTCTTTTACAACTACGGCAACCAGACCTTGAAATTTCTCGGATGCTTGGCTGTGTACCTTGAGTACATTGTCTTTATGATGTCCATATCAAGTCCGACATGACCTGTGGAAACGAACACCCCGTAAATGCCACACTCTTTCAACTTGTAGTCGATGTACGCAATGACGATTGGCACATTCGCTTCATGTGCAATATGCCAAAAACCCGTATGCCAGTTGGTAACGGGCTTGCGTGTACCTTCTGGAGAAATGCCGATTGCGAGCTCGGCTCGCTCACGAAACAACTGAGCTGTCTTAGCGACTGTATCGCCTTGAATCTGACGATTCACCGGTATCCCGCCTATCCACATCATGAACCTACGGAATGGACGAGGAAACAGCGTATGCTTGCCTATCCAGTGCGCATTGAGCTTGAGCACGAATGCAGTCATGAAGCAAATCGGAAAATCCCAATTGCTCGTGTGTGGTGCTACAACCACGACGTACTTTTTCACATCATCGGGAATTTTCCCCACAACATGCCACCCAATTGCTTTGAGAATGGCATTCGACAATGTCCGAATAATCGGGGTGAGGACTGGTGTGTTAAAGATGGTGCGTCCCATTTCCTATTCACTCCTTTAGAAACACCCTCGGGTGTCTGTTTGTTAAGGTTCTATCTCAAAAAACATCCGAAAGCAACGTAGCACATTCTCACTCGACTGTCAGCTTCCATTTTTGACTCCGTATGTTGAATATGGTATTCAAAACACCATATTGCGAATAACGGATTTTTCTGTACAATGCTTGCTATCCATACATATATAGGTGTATGGATAGGACACATTCCGATGTATGAAGAATCATACACCGTTTCCGCCAGCTGGCGGATCGGACATCTAGTGTGAGCGAGCTCCCACTATCGTCCTCATTCCGGTGTAGCTCAGCGGTAGAGCAGTTGACTGTTAATCAATTGGTCGCAGGTTCGAATCCTGCCGCCGGAGCAAAGTAGGATGAAAGGCACCGAAAGGTGTCTTTTGTCTTTTATTTACAAGGGTTTTCTCCAGTTCGAGAACCTTATTTACCTGAGGCATCCATTCCGCTAAGAAATTGAAGGGTTTTGTGTATTCTACCTTTATTTCTCCACGTAATATGGTGACGTTCGAGAATGCGTAGGACAATAGCAACCTACGCTCCTCAACTGAGGCTTTCTCACTTA
>DALYES010000096.1:0-2864 GCA_031972435.1 Minisyncoccota bacterium | reverse complement strand
ATCGAAGCCGTGCTCTGCGAGGAGCAGAGAAACCGCGAGCGGATGCACGATGTACGGAATGTCTTCACCTTTTCGTGTCTGTCCACTGTGTGCACGCATGGCAAAGGAAATTGCTGTTTCGAGTCGATATGTGTTCATTGTGTGATGACGTTAAAAATCTGCTCTTTCATTTTCTTAGCGACGATGTCCCAATCGTACTCCTCTTCAACCATTTTCCGTGCGTGCTCCGTCACCTCGCGCACCTTTTCGGGATTGGCGAGAATATCCAGTACCGCTTCAGCAATTTGCTCTGGACTGTCAGGATCCACCGCCCAGCCAGTCGTTCCCTTCTCGGGATTTCGCTTCGCGTCAAAGAGGAAATCGGCAATCCCGCCCACCTGTGTCGCTACAACTGGAAGTCGGCACGCCATTGCTGAGAGGAAGGCGTTCCCCAATCCTTCAGAGCGTGACGGCCCCACAAAGATGTCACCCGCAAAACGGTATTGCGTCACCCCGCTCCGTTCAATCTGTCCGGTAAAGATAACACGGTCTTCAAGATGGAGTTCCTTTGCGAGCGTTTTCAACTTCTCTTCATCAGGACCACCGCCAACGACGAGGAGTTTAATGTGTGAAGGAAGAAGTGTGAGTGCGTGTATCGTCGTATCAAATCCTTTCTGGTGCACGAGGCGTGCGGTGTTGACGAGGAACACATCTCCCTCTTTTTTACCGAGTGTTTTTTTGAGTGTCTCCACTTCACTCTGCTCAAATGTTGGTTTGATGGATTCAGGGTTTGCACCATTCCGAATAATGACTGGCTCATGCGGATACCCCATGCGTTTTGCCCAATCAGCGAGAAAGTATGAGATAGACTGGAGTACATTTGCATGGGTAAACCCTCGCTTAAAGAGTGGCCAGAGTGGCTTCATAGTGCGCTCAATGTACTCGGGTGGATCACCCTCTTGGAGTGTGAGCGCATACGGCACGCCGGTAAGAATGTTGAAAATAGAAGTCGGCACACTCGTCCCATGAGCCATCATCGCCCACGCGCCATCGTAGTGATACTTTCGGTGCAAAAAGTACGCTCTAATTCCCGCAGCAAATTGAAAAAAATGTTTGTTGTAGTGGAGGGGAAATTGCCGGCGCTCCTCAAGTGTTGCGTGTGGTTTTCCAAAAAGTCCCACACGGTGAATGAGGACATTTCCTATTTTCCCCAGGCGTGGCACCGCACTGTCGTAGTAGAGCGTCACCATATGAAATTCAATCTCCTCAGGGTTAATGCGCTTCGTGATTTCCTCAATCGCCGCTTCAGCTCCCGAGATAGTTCCCGGAAGGTAGTCGAGTGAAAAGATAAGAATTTTTTTCATAGGTATGTTCTGATTTTAGCACAAAAAAGCCCCGTCGCGCGCAAGCACGCGACGGGCAAATTCATGAATGACTCAGTCGTGGTCACGAGAAAACCAAACCTGTCTTATCTCCGCATTTTTCCTTCCACGCGCAACACTGAGTAAACCTTCCTTGAACCAATCACTGTCGTAGTAACCCACACAGGGCCACCAGTCCGAACCTTTTCGTTCTGGATTTCCCACAGAAGATCCATACTTAGTGGTCTGGATGATTGCCTCGGGGCCAAGTAGAACCATATGGGGCATGTTGGGATGGAACGTAACTGTCTCACCTTGTTCAACAACGTGGATGTCACGTGTTGAAGCAATCAGACCAACATACAGCATCCACCCCTTAAGGACATAGTACACTTCAGTGAGACCTTTGTGGTAATGTCCATCTTGAACTGGAGCTGGTGCTTCGTCTTGCCATTTCCAATCCGGCATTTCAGTCATTGTCATCGTAATGCCATTGGGAAACTTTATGCGTGTACGGATTTCTCCGTTCGACATAACCTTCCGTGTCACTTTGGCAAAACCCAAATCATGGTCGCTACGGTCGTTCATCGTTAATTCCTCCGACGTACTCTGTTAAAAAAACAAAAAAACATCACGCGATGTGATGCAACCTATTATGGATTATATCACATTTTTCTCTATTGTATAGATGACTTTGTACGCTGAATATACTCAGGTAAATGCTTTTTTGGTTCCCACCCGAGGGCGCGGGTTTTTGTGGAATCAACATCGGGTGATGTGCGCGTTGATTGTGTTGCAGGAAGCATCTCAATTTCACCACCAAACATCTCTGCAACCTCAAGAAGTGAAAAATGCTCATCAGTACCAATACCGAAATTATCACCCTCCCCTTTCTCACCGACGAGGACAAGTCCTTCGACTGTGTCGAGTACGTGGGTAAATGCCCGACGCTGTGTGCCCGGTTCTCGTACCTGAAGTGGCTTCCCTTCGAGCATTCGCCTACGCCACGTCTCGATAACAGTTCCATATTCTTCAATCGTTCGTTCACGAGGACCGTACACATTATAAAAGTACGCCACTGCGTATGATAGTGAGTACCAACGTCCGTAGTTCACAACGAGTTCACTATTCACCGCTTTCATCCACGTGTATGGTGCAAGGTCGCGCCCCACGACACCGTCTTCGCGCGCACCCACTCCCTTTGTGGAAGAGCCTGCGTACACGAGCTTACACTTTTTTTCACGCCAAAACTCAAGTACTGCAAATGTGCCAACAATATTCAAATCAAACACCACATCTGGCTCCTCAATACTCTTTGCCACACGTGAGTATTCACCGAGGTGGTAAATAACGTCGGGGGTTTCTGAAATGAGTGACGCAATGTCTTTGGTGTGCCCCGTGCGGTACTCGACGCCCGAGACATGGTTTTCAACTGAGCCCGCAAAGTAGTTGTCGAGTGAAATGACTCGGTGCCCATCCGCGACCAGTCGCTCACAGAGGTGTGAGCCCACAAAGCCCGCCCCT
>DALYES010000095.1:1157-3015 GCA_031972435.1 Minisyncoccota bacterium | reverse complement strand
TAGTCAGGATACTATCTCACTTGAACTTCCTATTGGGGACGATGATGACCGCTCACGACTCTCCGACTTTATTGCGGACGATAAGATTATTGCTCCAGACCAAGAAGTTGCACACCGTATCCTCGCAGACCAAATGCAGGAGATTCTCTCCTCACTCTCTGAAAAGGAGCGAAAGATTCTTGAAATGCGACACGGACTCCTTGATGGCACCTACCACACACTCGAAGAGGTAGGGAAGGAGTTTGGGGTGACTCGAGAGCGTATTCGTCAGATTGAGGCAAAAGCGCTTGAGAAGATACGCCAGCACGACAAGGCGCGACGACTCAAGTCGTACTAAAATTATGGACATCCGATGTCCATAATTTTTACGCTAGCACGATAAGGCGGGGGGGTGAGGTCGTACTAGTTATACGAAATAAGTACAAACGCGCGGGTTGCCTTTGGCAACCCGCGCGTTTTCGTGTGACAAACAAAAACCGCACGATGAATTGTGCGGTCCTCTAGAAGAATACTCACTTTCGTGTGAATCCCTCTAATTTCGGAAGAATGTGCAGAAGCGCACGTTCGAGTATTTCTCTCGGTGTTCCACTGGTTGAAATTCTGACTACCTCTTGTCCGTCTAACTTACCGTATTCATCGAAAAAATCATTCCAGAAGACGACATTTTTCAACTCAGCTTCACTGTTCGAACAGTTCTGCATCGATTCCTTATCCACCTTGCAGTAGAGGTAAGTCGGTGGCGTTATGCCCATGCCATACACGCACTGCTCAACAATTGCCAGATGAAGCTTGTGAAGTGCAGCTCGCTTTTGTTGCGTTCTTGCGCGCGCGACCGCATGAGCAAGAACAGAGCCACCAAAACCAATCATGCAGACCGGTATGCCTTTTGCGAGGTATGGTTCGACATCTCGGTGGATGATATTTGCCAGACGTGTCCAAAATAACAGCAATTGAACCATTTGACTCACATCATTGGTGATACTGCCATTCTTGCCGAGCGCCGTGATAGTTTTTGTGATCGGATCAATCTCTTCTCCGATGTGTTCACCGGAATCGGTCACGAATCGAGCACTTGAAAGTTCGGGGCACTGTTGAAGGTCGCTGTACAATCTTCGCTTTATATCGGGACATAGTCCAACGATTGCATAAAACGGAGTGCGTCTACTTAGATTTTGTTCTGGCACGAAAGTCCCCTTTCACAGGTATACGAATAGATGAACAAAAAACCAGCCGTCATCATACTCCTCCTATACAGTGCGTCAACCCTTGTTATACACCGTATTGTGTGAGTGAATATGCAAAAATGATCGACTTACGATATTGACCATACCAACTATGGTTGACGTCGGACGTCAACCATTCGCGAAGGCAACAATTTTCACCCGTGGCGCCCGAAGGGCGCCACGGGAGAGAATGTAGTTTGAAAATTTAATGAGTGTCTTTAATACCGAGGTATTTTGCAAGAATGTGCTTGAGACCCCGTCTTGAAATAACGCCGATAGGTCTCTCGTCGTGGTCGACAACAGGGATATGTGCAGTCTGGTGAGCGATTGCAATCCCCGCAATGGTGATGAGTGAATCATCAGCGTACACTGACTGAAAATCAGTGTTCATGAAATCACGAACTCCCTTTTCCTCAGCATCTTTGACCGCCATTTCAAAGAGCTCTTCAGTGCCAAGGCGAGAGAGGACATGGTCACCATCTAAATTAGTGGGAACAATAGCATCGAGGAGGTCAGATACATCCACCTCACCCGTCAAGATACCATTCTCGCCCACCACCAAAAGTGAGTTTGTCTGTTTTTTCACCATGAGAGCGATTGCTTCACGAAATGTCGCATCTTCGCTGATGAGAACC
>DALYES010000095.1:0-1147 GCA_031972435.1 Minisyncoccota bacterium | reverse complement strand
CCGCCTCTTTTGTAAGATCGCGTATCTCCATATCCGTTAATCATACTCCTTCCGTGTGTACTGTAAAGGGTGAAATTGAGATACGGAACGAATGTGTCTTTTGCAAAATGAGGGACATCGGATGTCAGTCATGGGTGTGTATGCGGTATACACTACTCGCGCGAGGGAGCTTTTTCGAGTATGCTTCTCCTATATATGATGAATGACACATTTTTTGTAGAGGCATACAACAGACTCAATACCGCACAAAAGAAAGCGGTGGATACTATTGAGGGGCCCGTCATGGTGATTGCGGGTCCGGGGACAGGAAAGACGCAGATACTCACACTCCGAATTGCCAATATCTTGCGCATGACAGACACACAGCCTGAAAATATTCTTGCGCTCACCTTTACCGAGTCCGGCGCGCGCGCGATGCGTGAACGTCTCGCGTCGTACATCGGAGCACCTGCCTACCGTGTGCCAATGTACACATTTCACGAATTTGCGGGGAGACTCATTCGTTTGTACCCCGATGCATATGAACGCGCGGTGGGAGGGCGACCTATTTCTGATCTTGAGAAAATCACACTCATTGAAACCATTCTCTCGACACCATCGATTACGCTCTTGCGACCTCGTGGCAACCCACAATTTTACATTTCACCTATCATGCACGCGCTCTCACACATGAAGCGCGAGTACATTACACCTGACCAATTTTCAGAAATCATAGATGCACAGCAGGAAGTGCTCAATGCAACACCTAAGCTCCACGAGAAAGGAGCGCACAAGGGTAAGGTCCGTGGTGAGTACATCGAGCGAGAAAAGTCAGTTAAGAAAAATAGAGAACTGCTGTTTGTGTACCGTGCGTACGAGGCAGCACTTCTCGAGGGGCGTTTTATCGATTTTGATGACATGATTTTTGAAACGGTGAAAGCACTCGAACACAGTGAAGACATGCTCCGCTCACTTCAGGAGCAGTACCAGTACGTACTCGCAGACGAACATCAAGATGTGAATGGAAGCCAAAACAAAATTCTCGAACTTCTCTCCTCATTTCATGAACGACCAAACCTTTTTGTGGTGGGGGATGAGAAGCAATCCATCTATCGCTTCCAAGGGGCATCGCTTGAAAACTTTCTCTTTTTTGAGGAAAAATTTCCGC
>DALYES010000094.1:0-3157 GCA_031972435.1 Minisyncoccota bacterium | reverse complement strand
AAAAATCCCCTTCTTGGGGATTTTTCTATTTGCGGAGGCGGAGCAACAGTCTGGGTGAGAAGCGAACACATGGAGCTTCGCAAGAGGTTGTTAGTAATTTGAGTTTATGAAAATTACTCTACAATCTGAACAGCTTCAGTAGGAAGACTGTTGTGTCAGGATTCGAAGAGGTCGTCGATACTTTTCTGAAAGAAATATAGTACGACCAATTTTTTTAACGCTTGCGTTTTAGAAAATGGAAGTGCCCCTGTGGTATGACCGGAACAGATTCTGTATAGAATCGAAACTCCTGCCGTCGGAGCAAAGCCACACCACACGATTTTCAATAATAGTGTCCCTGTCTCCTTTTCCCACGATTCTCAAAAATATTGTCCCCGTCCCCTTTTCCTCGCTTCCTGCCTGTGCAATTTTAGGGTGCAAATCCAACCCGACTATTTGACACCTTGCCTTTATATGTCTACTCTAACTGTACAGAAACAGTTCTTTGGAGAGACCCTGATGGATACGCTAGTAATTCCTGAAATATTCTTTAATACACACTACGATGGCTCAAAATACCCTGGAAGCAATACTTGCACAGGTATAAAGAACGGAGCAAATTGTCAGTATTTCGCGTATGAATTATTAAGACACTATTGCTTACATGTTCCAAACCTACGATCAAGCAATTTGTGGGAGGACACTTCATACACGCTGAAAGTGAGTGAATTCGAACCACTTGATCTGCTTCTGTTCAATAGGGATGAAAGTCCGTACGGAGCACATGTGGGAGTCTATATTGGAGCATCTAAGGTATTACACCTATCAAGAGAAATTGGTCGCCCTGCAATCTGGGATTTGCCAGAGTTTAAGAAGTATGAGAAATACTTTCACTTAATTGGAGGGAAACGCATTATTCAAAAGTAACCCACAAGACCCACTCTTGCGGGTTTTGTGTTTTAAATATTGTCAATAAAAATGTTTAATGGTGGCTGGCCCCATTTCCACGAATCCTGCCACCGGAGCAAATGAAAAATCCCCTTCTTGGGGATTTTTCTATTTGCGGAGGCGGAGCTACAGTCTGGGTGAGAAGCGAACACATGGAGCTTCGCAAGAGGTTGTTAGTAATTTGAGTTTATGAAAATTACTCTAAAACCTGAACAGCTTCAGTAGGAAGACTGTTGTGTCAGGATTCGAAGACCCTTCGTGACAGATTACGAGTGAAGCGAAGTAATATGTCCGAAGGATGTACCGTCCATGTAATGGGAAAAATTCCTACCCGCGGAGCAAATACAGCACATTGACGCATTATTGATATTACATGTGCTTAATCAGATGTGGTACAATTTTTCCATGAAAAAGTTCGTGTACTTTAGTCTCATACTTCTTGTAGCACTTGTTGCTTTTTATGTGTGGAATATGTCTCATGTAGAGATAGAGTGTGAAAGAGAACGCTCACTTGGTCAGCCTTGCATTGGTGGTTAATGGAAGGTGCCCTAATTTTTATACAAGCATCAATCTGCCATCATTTTGCAGGTTAGGTACCATCACTTTCACATTATTTTGTATTTCGTCTCACCAAGTGGCGGTTTTTTTTTTTTTTTAACACACGTTCAAACATCCCCCATCAACTGAAACCAAAAAGAACTTATTTGGGATGATTAATGATTGAAACAATAATGTAGTGGGGTTCGACCACATGGAAGTAGAAGCGATAACTTTTATCAATCCTTCCCTGCCAGAGATTTTCAAAGCCTTGATACTCTTTTACCTTGAGCGAAGGGTGCCTGAAATCCTCAATCAAATATGAAAACTGCTTATCTGCCTTTTTCTGAAGTTGCTTCTGTGGTACTCCAGCCAAATTGCTCTTTCATAGGGACGACAAAAACTCCCCACGCATAAGAAATTCCCCCCATCAAGGCTAGCAGAAACCCAGCAAAAGGAATGCTCCACCTCGTACCAAATTTTGCTTTAACCATATAGTTTCCCCACTATAACACATGCGTAGTACCCATCATTTGGTCATTGTGAATGGTGTCAGTGATACCTTGGTGTACTACAATAACCCCGCTGAACCGTCTGGACGGTGGTACCGTCTCAGTCACCCAATTCAAAAGTGCGTGGAAAAAACGGTACATTGAAATACGTCCCGCTGTCTAGCATTGGCGATTGCACAAAACCCCACGTCACTGAAAAATTCTGAGTGATTTTATGAGTGCACCTTCGAGCAAGTTCAGACTATTGATATTTTTCTATTTTACCTGTTTAATACTTCCCTATCGAACGCATGGTGCGTTTGAACGTTCTTCGCCGAAAGGCACAACTCGAGGACTGATGCAATGAATAGCAAGTTGACGATTCCACTGGAAAAGACGAATTTCCTATCTCTTTCGCAAAACCCGTACCCCGGCCGCGGCATTGTGGCCGGACTCGACGAAACGAGTCAGTACATGGTCCAGATCTACTGGATCATGGGACGAAGCGAAAACAGCCGAAATCGCGTATTCTGGGCTGACAATGAAATGGGACGGCTCTTCACCGAAGCCGCCGATCCGTCAACGATGAAGGACCCTTCTCTCCTCATCTACAACGCGATGCGTGAACGTCGGGACATGAGATGTGCTCACCACTACGTAGTGAGCAACGGTGACCAAACAGATACGGTCATTGATTCTGATGACCTCTTCGATCTCTGCCATGCGTTGGCTGGTCGCCGTTATGAACCGGATGCACCCAACTTCACCCAGCGAATCACGGCCGTCCAGTCACTCTGGAAGGAGCGCCTTTTTCTTAAGATGGCGATCCTTCGAAAGTCGATACTCGGAGGAACATGCGATAAGGTTATGTTCAATCCTCAATGTCTCTATCCCGGATTTGGGCACTGCATCACGACCTACTCCGGAGATGGCGACCCGCTCCCACCGTTCCGTGGCGACCCGCTCATCATGCCACTCAATGGTGGCATGGAGGATATCGCACATGCTTACTGGGATGCCCTCGACGAAGCCAATCGTGTCTCACTGGCGGTGAAGTGGATCAATACCGAAAATAGTCGCTCCGAAATCCACATCATCAACAAGTACTGATACCACGACCCGCCCTAAAATAAGCACCACCGAGAGCCACCGCGCGCTTCGGTGGTTTTCTTTTTATACACTTTGGTTTTGGAACAGTTCAT
>DALYES010000093.1:0-3270 GCA_031972435.1 Minisyncoccota bacterium | reverse complement strand
CTATTCTCTATTCTCTATTCTCTATTCTCTATTCTCTATTCTCTATTCTCTATATTCTAAGGCCGTCGATTGCCTCGTCGAGGGACTTAGGAGTATTAGGCACATCATCTACATTTGCAACAACATCACTTGTGTCATGAGCTGGAGATGCGCTCCGTGTGCCTCCCTCTGGCTCATTAATCTTAAGGTTGACACGCGCTTCGTTTTTCATACCCACAACACGGAGGAGTGTGCGGATTGCCTTTGCGGTATTTCCTGAACGACCGATGATTTTACCCATGTCTTCTGCGTGTACATCCAAACTGAGGAGGACACCCATTTCATCAACGGTGCGGTTAATCTTCACGCTCTCTGGATGGTCAACCAGTGCTTTTACAACCTGCTCGAGAAACTGCTGATCTAATTCCATATGTGTTTATGTTAGGAACTAACTGTTAAGCTATCATCTACGTTCGTTATCGGGAACGTACTACATAGAATGGTAACAGGAAGTACCCATACGTCAATACGCGCACATGAGGAGAAATTCTCATGTGCGCGTATTGTGTGAATCCAAAATCAATTATGCGACGACTTCTTCCGCTGGAACTTCTGAAACTTCTGCTACTACCGGAGCTTCTTGTGCGAGTTTTTCTGCTTCCGCTGCTGCCTTTGCGTCAGCTTCTGCCTTCGCTTTTGCCTCGGCCTCTGCCTTTAGCTTTGCTTCATCGATAATCGGAGATTTTCGTGGAAGTGCATTCTTCTTCTTCCCTTCAATAATTTTTTGTGATACGAGGAAATTGTAAACCGTGTCAGACACCTGTACACCCTGTGAAATCCACTTCTTTGCCTTTTCACCGTCTATCTGAAATACACCCATTTTTGGGTTGTATGTGCCAATCACATCCGTATGGTTTCCTGTCTGAGGACCATTGTGTGAATTCGTAACAACCACTCGAAATGAGGGATCATTCTTTCGGCCAACTCGTTGTAAACGCATCTTTAACATATAAATTCAAGATTTATACAAGTTTCTCTCGCTCGGATATGTACAAAACAAAAACATTGTCTTTGTTTTGTCCACATCGCTTACTCGCTCACTTGTAGTGGGAAGAACAATACCAGAATGAGCCA
Organism: Minisyncoccota bacterium; assembly: GCA_031972435.1. Classification (GTDB taxonomy): domain Bacteria; phylum Patescibacteriota; class Minisyncoccia; order Phycocordibacterales; family UBA918; genus Damh-18. The sequence continues at coordinate 2,157 of DALYES010000093.1, read as the reverse complement.
TGAAGGTCAAGTCGTTTATTTTCCCTGTTTATTTCCCCCGCCATATGTTCGACGTCGGACGTCAACCATATTGTACAGGTACTCAATATCGTGGTGCTTGTACTCTCACTCCACTCGCGGTACTATCAGCACACATGGAAAAGAATACAGCAATACACGAGGGGGTTATTATGATTCGCGGAAAAGGCATCGGGTATGTCACCGTGCCTGGCTATGATGAGGACATTGTCATTCCCACCGAGGCACTCTCTTTTGCACTCGATGGCGACACTGTAGAAATAGAAATAAAAACAAAGGTTCCGGGGAAGCGTCAAGAAGGCGTGGTGCTCCACGTGGTCACTCCACGACATCAAGAGTTCATTGGCCTTGTCCAAAAAAAGAGTGGTGCGTATCGCCTCATTCCCGACAACAAGCGCATTCATATTCGTCCGCTCCTCCCTGAAGCTACAGAAACCCATGCGGGAATGAAAGTGGTGGTAAAAATTCAAGCATGGAAAAATCCCCTCACCGATCCAATCGGCACGATTACCGAAGTCCTCGGGCCGGCGGGCGACCACGAAACAGAGATGCAGGCAATTATTCGTGGCGGTGGTTTTTCAGAAAACTTTTCTGAAAGTGTTGCACAAGCAGGACATGACCTCTACGCACAAAAAGAACAAATTTTTGCTGACGCTGTTTCCGCGACCCTCGGTGAGAGCCCAAAACGTCGCGACATGCGCGACCGCACCACGTGTACCATCGACCCCGTCGATGCGAAAGACTTTGACGATGCAATATCGTTGTTCGTGTTACCGAACGGGAATTACGAGGTGGGCATTCACATCGCCGATGTCTCACACTATGTCCGCGAGGAAGACACCATCGACAAAGAAGCACAGGAGCGCGGTACCTCCATTTACCTCGTCGACCGCGTCATTCCGATGCTCCCTGAGGTGCTCAGCAATGACCTTTGTTCGCTTCGCCCCAATGAGGACCGTCTCTCGTTCTCCGCAGTGTTTGAAATGGATACAGAGGGGAACATACACAATGAATGGTTTGGACAGACCATCATTCACAGTAACAAACGCTTTAGCTACGAGGAGGCACAGGAGGTACTCGACAAGGGCGAGGGTACTATGTACGAAGAATTGCGTACTCTCATGGACATGGGGCGCATATTACGAAAGCAACGTTTTCAGGACGGCGCCATTGCCTTCGACCAGCCCGAGGTGCGCTTTGAGCTCGATGCGAGTGGAAAGCCTATTCGGGTGTACACAAAGGTGCGCACCGAGACCATGCTCATGATTGAGGACTACATGTTGCTCGCCAATCGCCGCGTAGCAGAGTTTGTGTATGCACACACCAAAAAGCAAGGTCGCGACGCGGCATTCGTCTACCGTGTCCACGATGTTCCTAATCCAGAAAAAATTGAATCTCTCGGAATCTTCCTTCGCGCACTCGGTCATGAATTTGAGACGAAGAAAGGTGTCATCCAAGCAAAAGACATCAACACACTCCTCAAGTCAATTGAGGGAACCCCTGAAGAAAATCTCATCAAGACCGCGACCATTCACTCAATGGCAAAGGCAGTCTATACCACAAAGAACATTGGGCACTTTGGTCTCGCATTCAAATACTACACGCACTTCACCTCACCAATTCGTCGCTACCCAGACCTCATGGTACACCGACTCCTCCGAAAGCACCTCGACGGTTCGATGCTCGGCGGTCGTGAACTTGCGAAGTATGAAAAACTCTCAATTCAATCCTCTGAACGAGAAATGTCCGCAGTGTCAGCAGAACGTGACTCCATCAAGTACAAACAGGTTGAGTACATGCTCGACAAAGTCGGTCAGGAATTTGACGGTATCATCACTGGTGTGACCGACTGGGGTATGTACGTTGAGGACAAGGTGTCTCGCTGTGAAGGTATGGTGCGACTCTCGAGTATCAAGGGCGATTTCTTCACCCATGAGGCGAGTAAGTACCGCATCAAGGGTTCACGTACGGGTGTCACGTACACACTGGGTGGCGAAGTCCGTATCAAACTCACGCGAGCAGACATGGAGGAACGCGTGCTCGACTTTGAGCTTGTGTAATAGGTGCAAACGCGAAAACCCCCGACAAACTTTCTGATCTATTCCCCACTTCCCGCCCTTCACAAAACTTGCATTTTTT
>DALYES010000092.1:0-3445 GCA_031972435.1 Minisyncoccota bacterium | reverse complement strand
GTTTACGTTGTATCAATTGTTAATTATTCCCTATTTTCTATTTTCTATTCTCTATTCTCTATTCTCTATCCTCTATCCTCTATTTTCTATTCTCTATTGTATATACGCCTCCTCCCCATGAAGTGCAGTATCAAGTCCTTCCATCTCTTCGCGTACCGTCACGCGCACGGGGGTAAACATATCAATCACAGAAAGTGCGATGTACGTGAACACAAACGCCCATGCGGTTGCAATCACTACTGAGAGCACTTCGAATCCGAAGAATGAGAAACCGCCATTGAGTAACCCATCAGAACCAGCGGGGTTTGCTGTTGTGGATGCGAATATTCCGAGAGAAATGACTCCGAGCACGCCACCAACTCCATGAATTCCCCACACGTCGAGTGCGTCATCAAATGACTTTGACTTTCTCCATTGGACTGCGTAGTAGCACCCTACACCCGCAATGATACCGAGAATAACACTCGCGCCTGGCGTAATGAATCCCGCTGCGGGAGTGATGACCACAAGTCCCGCGACTGACCCTGAGAGGAGGCCGATAAAACTCGGCTTCCCCGTTTTGACCCACGCAATAATGAGCCACGCGAGTCCTGCGACTGACGCTGCAATATCGGTGTTGAGAAATGCGAGCGCGGTAATTTCGTCTGCCTTGAGTTCAGACCCTGCATTAAACCCATACCACCCAAACCAAAGGAGCGCTGTTCCGAGTGCAACAAATGGAAGATTGTGTGGGGTGTCTTTTACCTCTTTTCGTCGTCCCACAAAGAGCACCGACGCGAGTGCTGCAAATCCAGCCGTCGCATGCACCACGGTTCCCCCTGCAAAATCAAGCACTCCCCACTTCGCAAAGAGCCCCCCTCCCCACGCCATGTGCGCAACGGGGAAATACACACAGAGGAGCCACGCAGTGAGAAATATCATGTACGGTATAAAACGCACACGACCCGCAAACGCACCCGTGATGAGTGCTGGGGTAATAATCGCGAACATCATCTGGTACGCAATAAAGACGAGGAGTGGAATGCCTGTCCCCGTAATTTCAGTCAGTGAGACATCCCTCAAAAATGCGTGGTCGAGATTACCAATAATGCCGTAAACATCGCCACTAAAGGTGAGTGAGTACCCTACCGCAAACCACAAAAAAGTAGTCCACGCCATTGATACAAAACTCTGCATCATCACTGAAACAACATTGTTTCGTGATACCAACCCTCCGTAGAAAAACGCGAGCCCGGGCGTCATCAGCATCACCAATGCTGTTGCCACAAGCATAAACGCAGTGCTTCCTGTATCAATCATAGTATATTGAGTTAATACTTTATAATAACTATGTACATATTTAATATAAAAATATACATAACTATATTAAATAATAAACTACTACTACTAATATGCAAGTTGTATGTGTTCACTTCGTTGCATGTGTACCACAGTGGGTACCAAACGTCCTCAATTGTGTGTCGAAGATTTGGTGGTATAGTGTTTGTATCATGACTAAAGTTACACATTTTGAATTTCCGTGGGACGACAAGGAGCGCGCGAAGTCTTTTTATCAAAACGTCTTTGCGTGGAAGCCATTTGAGTGGGAGCAGTTTGGATATACGAGCTGGCAAACAGGGCCTGTTGATGAAAAAATGCAACCCACTGAAGCTGGCTTTATAAATGGAGGTTCGAGTAAGCGCGACCCGAGTATGCCCTACCCAATGTTCTACATCGATGTTGAAGACATTGATAGTACGCTCAGCACAATCGTTGAGCATGGTGGTGCGGTAGTACGTGGCAAAACTCCACTCGGAGAAAATGGCGAGATGGGTTTCCTTGCATGGTTCAAGGATTCTGAGGGAAACATCCTCGGTCTGTCACAGTATAAAAAAACAGCATAGAGTATATGCTCACATACCATGAGTGACTTACGATGTCGCACAATAAATACTTAGAAATACGGCTACCACACACTAGGAAAACACTCTAAAATACTGCAGTCCCTCAAGCACACCGAGGGCATACGGTTGCGTTGCCCGATACGTGCTATATCCCCTACTCTCGTCTGAAGCTAAAAACTCCTCAACATCTCGTCCAACTTCTTTTGGTGCAATAAATTTAATTCCCGCTCGGCACACGGACAAATCATTTCCGCTATCCCCTGCAAAGACAATATGTTCCGTACTGACCCTCAATTGCTGTGCTACATACTGTAGTGCGGATGCTTTCGATACACCCTTCGGTAAAATATCTAAGTACCCAACATCATTGTTGGGATCAATGCTATACGTGACATTAAACCCAAGTCCTTCTGCTTCATGCGCACGAATAGACTTTTGTAAATTGTCCAGACTTTCGCCAAGTGACACGTAGTAACTTCGCTTAAATTCACCTTGGTTTTCCTCTGCTTGAGGCGTGACCCCCGAAATACTCTGTAACCACGTACCGTGCACATCATGTGTATAGTCTCCCCACTGTAGCGCGAGCTGTGCTCGATAGGTTTCGTCCTGTATAAAACTCCCCTGTACATTTCTGTACACTGAGGTTCCCACATCACAAATATAGTAGTCTGGTTCAATGAGACCACTCTCAATCACTCCTTTCCGTGCCAATTCAAAATGTCGTCCAGTCACATACACCAAAATCTGTTTCCTCTCTCTCTTCCCGAGAACCACATTAAAAGACTGAATGCTCTGTTGCACCTCATAAGTATTCTGTGCATATATGAGCGTCCCGTCTAAATCACTCCCAATGAGCCACTGATTCATTACGTATATGATACCATTGTAAATATGAAAAAATCATGTCAGGTGTGCCTCATGCCATTTGCCAATGACCCGGGCACACGAGAATCAGAGTTGTACTGTAGTTACTGTTACAAGGATGGTGTCCTTCATGCAGATACTGCAACACTGAAGGAATTTAAAGAGCGAGCATACGAAGGTATGTGTGCTCAGAACATCTCACCTCTCAAAGCAACCATATTCATGTGGCTGATTGGTTTCTCCCCATACTGGAAAAACCGTAAGAAGCAAAAAATCGCCTGACATTACAAACATAGATATTATTTAAAATTTATGTTATAAAGGTACCATTAGTTCTGGGCCTTAATTTGAGTAGATATATGTTAAACCGTTTATATAACTGGTATGGAAAGCGTGTTGTCCGCGCTGTTTTGGGTGTTCTCTGTGTACTTGTCGCTGTTGGTGCATACCTCGCACTTCGTGGGGACACTCCGGTAGTGTCTGAAGAGACAAAAAAGCTTCCTGAGGTCACCGTGCAGTCTGTGGCACTCCTCGGTGAGACCAGCACATTTACGGTAGTGGGGACGGTTCGCGCAGTGTCAGAAGCAAAACTCCAAGCCGAAGCGGGGGGACGCATTACTGCGGTCAATGTGAAAATCGGCGACATCGTACGAGCGGGGACTATCCTCGGCTCAATCGAAAATAGCAGTGAGCAAGCG
>DALYES010000091.1:1207-3543 GCA_031972435.1 Minisyncoccota bacterium | reverse complement strand
GTAGTACTCTCTTTTTATTCGTAGCCATTATCACTCATGTCCACGCGGAGGAACCTGTAGTGGCTCAACCTCCTGCGTTTGTGAAGGATATTAAATCCAAGGCTGATTTAGAAAAACTTACCCCAGAGCAAGTAATACAGCTAAAAGCGTATATTGCAGGACAGGCATCCAGTACTCCGAGTGTCATTGCAACGGTAAATGTACAGGATGCAATGCTCGTAAAGCAGGAGGGAAACACACTCTCACTCGCTTTCAATCTCTCCAATCGTGAAGGGGTACAAACGGGTGTAAAATACAGTGTATCCCTTGTTAAAGAAACTGCCGAAGGCAGATCATACATAGATACGTATGTGTACCCAGAGATACTCACGCTGCTCCAAAATAGTAGTATTCGAAAAGAGGTAACATATACTGCGCCCAGTGGCCTTTCTGGTGAGTACCACGTACTCATTGAGAGCAAAACAAGTGGCGGTCTTCCTCTAGGAATCGCAGATATTGGTACAGTTGTACTTGCTCCCATAACGAAGGGAATTGAGATCTTGACTGACTCTTGTTTTCTCAATGTGCAGAATGAAGCAAAATTACCAAAATATACCCTCATGCAGGGCGTAGATATAGATGCAACTGAAACAATACTACTTTCATGTACCGTCACAAATTATAGTAGTGTCGAGCGTTCGGTATCTCCAAAGTTCGAAACACATTTTCGAACTGCCTATGGCGATGTGGTACCACACGAGGGTGGCACAACTGAGCCAATTACCTTCAAGGCAAATGAATCACGAGTAGTTCTTTTTGCACTCCCTAAGTCAGTACCTCCACAGGCATATGATGTGCAACTTGTTTTGAGTGACAGAGCAGAGAAGAGTAATACAGTGACTGCTCACTATGTTCTTGTGGGGCCAAGTGCAACAATTCAAAATGTGATTCTCGACAAGGATACATACCAAGCAGGTGAAACTGCAAAAATTTCATTCTTCCTCGACACCACGCAAACTCACATGCCACAACGACACTCAGTGTGGGTATACAGAGTGGTACCACTGATTGTATCGAACCACATACTATTCAGGTTTCACCGTCTAACGTCCAACAAGCATTTTCGTATCCTATTACCACAGCATGTGCTCACCCAGTACTTTCTGTGAGTATTAAGGATCAAAATGGAGTTGTTCTTGACTCACGCACACTCACCATTAGTGAGCCAGTAATGCCTGTTGCAGTACCCGTAGAGGAAGAAACAGGAATCTGGACACTCAAATTCCTCATCACACTCATTACTACGTTGAGTGCACTCATCCTTCTCTATGTACTTATCAAAGTGCGCGCTACCATGCATGGAGATGTCATCCTCAAGTCCCTCATCCTCACCTTTGTCGTTGCTGCGTCGTGTATGAGTGGCGTGGGGGAGGCGCGGGCTGATACGTTTATGATTTACTCGGGTCTATATGGTGGTAGTGCTGTATCGTTCGTAGTTAATATAAATAAGTCAGTATACAATCCAAATGAAACTATAGTTGCAACTGGAGCAGATGCAATTCCTGCATGCACTAATGGATATTATCTACTATCAAACAATACGCTAGACTCTGTTGTTAATGGAAGTACACAAAATGTCTTAAATACAAGTAGTTATACTTCTGCACAAAGTGTCGGAGGAAGTTACGTTGCTGTTTTTTCAGCATTGAACATTTGGTTTTGTGATTCATGGATTGACCCATATTGTAGTTCCGCATCTTCTCTTGGGAGTGCATCATATGGTATCCCATACACAGTCACAAGCGCATGTAACGTAAACACCGGTGCTCAATGTCAGTCTTCTGGAAACAGTTGCGGACAAACAAATACAGGAACAATTCAGTGCGACGGCTCGTGTTCAGCAGTAACTCCAGCAAATCCGAGCGGTCTCGGTACCTCATGTCAGTCAGCGCCAAATGCATGTGGTGTTGTTAATACGGGGACCATTCAGTGTAACAGCTCATGTTCTGCAACAACACCATCGAACGCAAGCTGTCCTTCAACCGCCGTCAACGGTAGCTGTGGCTCGTCTCATGGATCAACCGTTACTACTCAGCCAACTACAAACATCTGTTTAGCAGGTACTTCTGTATGGACAGATACTACTGCAGGTGATGGTACATACAATTGGGACTGTACGGGTGCAAATGGAGGCACAAACATTTCTTGTTCTGCATCAAAGAGTTCAATCCCAGCACCAACACTCACTCTTTCCGCATCGCCAGCCTCAATTACCACAGGTAATTCATCAAATGTGACATGGACCATTGGTGGTACTGCAGACTCATGTTGGGCATCAGGTGGATGGACTGGTTGGA
>DALYES010000091.1:641-1141 GCA_031972435.1 Minisyncoccota bacterium | reverse complement strand
GCTGGCATAACAAAAAATTGGACAGTGGGCACCAATTCTTGTACAGGTATTACTTCAACAGCAAACTACAATACGAGTAGTGCAGTACATGACAACACACCTCAGTATATCGGAACCGCATCATACTTCTGTACCAATAGTGGTACATGGGCAACAAATCCAAATACTGGAGCAACGTGTGTTAAGGTCCCAGACCTCAGTGTCTCACCAAAAACGGTTGAATCTGGCAAAACCACCGTTATCACTTGGGATGTACATGGTCAGACGGGCTGTACCCTTACAGGGGGAGGTTTTTCATTCAATCCATACAGTGGAACATCAGCAACGACACCACCAATACTTGGACGAACTAGTTTCACGCTGAAGTGTCCACTCGGGGATAATACTCAAACCGTCGATGTTACTCCAAGGCAATTTGAGACGTAATCCAGAGAAGGAATATGTTAAGATCCATTCAGTTTGTAGATATAGTAATTTGCGAATGTTACTCAGGGTTTACG
>DALYES010000091.1:0-631 GCA_031972435.1 Minisyncoccota bacterium | reverse complement strand
CAGTAGGGGACACCACCAGACGAAGTATACCGCCTCGTGATTAGGGTTCCATGTTCGTATATTGATGCACTATCCACATATTGTATTAGACCGGTTGCATTTATCTAGTAGTGTGTTATATTATAGTTAGCGTTTGTCCCTTGTCGTTTCATAAACTTTTCTTCAAAGGAGAAAATCATGAAAAAAGTTGTTTTGCTTTCCCTCGCTTCTCTTCTGGTGGCTGCTTGCGCATCACCATCTGCACCATCAACTGCATCGCAAGGTGCTGTTGGTAAGTGGGTGTGTAAGGCACCAGTACTCCTCGCTACTGCCAACTACACCGGCGATGGAATGGCTTTTATTCAGGAATTCGGCCTTATGGCCGGCCGTCTTTACGAGGTCGAAAGGATTTCGGATAACCAAGTCAAAGGTGTGACAAGGCGCGACACGAATTTCACGTGCACCCGTCAATAGCCAGTCGACCAGCAGCATCAACAGAGACCGCTCGAACAGGGCGGTTTTTCATTTGTTTAATAATATGGGTATAATATTTAAAAGTAAGCATTACTATGGTTCGCACTAAATATTGGATATATTTTTGCTGACTAACCTCACAAACATATTGCACTCATTAACCACAATGGATAATGAG
>DALYES010000090.1:0-3596 GCA_031972435.1 Minisyncoccota bacterium | reverse complement strand
CCCTGCACCAATACCGACGGGTACCCAAGCAACCTCGGTAGAGGATGAGAGCAACTCGAGCATCTTTTTTGCACCCGCACCGAGGATGACTGGAAGTGCGAGCAAAAATGAAAAACGTGTCGCTTCACTTCGATTGAGTCCCAAAATCATACCTCCTGAAATAGTCACCCCTGAACGAGACATCCCTGGGATAAGTGCGAGCATTTGAAAAAGACCAATTTTGAAACCTGTTCCCGTATCGATAGTACCGGTATGAAAATTGTTGTCGTACACATACTCTGCGTACATAAAAAGTAACGAACCCATGATAAGAATGATGGCAACAATGATAGGATTTCGAAAGAGTAAATCCATATACGATTCGAGAAAAAAACCAGCTACCACAGCAGGGATGGTACCAACGAGTAACGCCTTCACAATGAGAATATCCTTCTCATTAACGGGAAGTCGTCCTAATGTTCGGAGAACTGCCTGAAGTAACATAAACAGTTCATCAAAAAAGTACACAATGACGGCGAGTGCTGTTGCGAGGTGTAGTATCGCATCAAATGCGAGTGATGATACATCTTCAACCCCGAGCACGATATGTAAGAGGACGAGGTGCCCCGTCGATGAAACGGGTAAAAATTCAGTTATTCCCTGTACAAAACCAAGAATAATACTTGCAAGGATATCCATATTCGATAGTATACCATGCATGAAAAAGACTATGGTATACTTTCCGTACACAGTTAGATTATTACACATTATATAATTTTTAGATTCAACAGTATGGACGAACACACAACACCGCCCGTCAGAGAGCAGGCACCACGAAATACACTTGGGGTTCCTATTGCTATCGTCGTGGCTGCGGCACTCATTGCTGGAGCAATTATATTTAGTGGAAAGAATTTAGGTAATCCAATACAACAAGGAAACACCAAGCCACTCGAGGAACAGCAGACTGCCGAAATTGATATTGCGCCCGTCACGGAAAAGGACCACATTCTCGGTAATCCAAATGCTCCTATTTTGATTGTGGAATACTCAGACTTCGATTGTCCATTCTGTAAAAATTTCCATGAGACCATGCAACGAGTGATGGAAACGTACGGTAAGGATGGGAAAGTGGCGTGGGTATACCGACAGTTCCCTATTAAACAACTGCACCCAAATTCTCCAAAAGTGTCTATTGCTTCAGAGTGCGTTGCGAGCCTTGGTGGTAACGACGCGTTTTGGAAATTTGCTGATGCGGTCACGAGTGACCGTGGTGTCAATGAGCCCACAAATCAAATTAAGATTCCTGAATACGCAGTACAAGCAGGTGTCGATAAAGCAAAGTTCCAAGCGTGTGTTGATGCGGGAACCTTCACAAAGAAAATTGACGAGGACATTGCTGCTGCAATAAAAGCTGGCGCGAAGGGGACTCCATACTCTGTCATGATTGTCGGTGACCAACAGGGCGTCATCGATGGCGCACAGCAGTATGAGACAGTGAGTTCAATGATTGACACGATGCTCGGTCAGATTGAAGGAAAGGCGGAATAACACTACATTCGCTCTCGAAGTTCTGCCACGAGGTGGCAGTACGAAGAGACAGAGGGATCACACGGCGCGTTTAAAAACGCGCCGTGTGCTATTTCGAGCCCCACACGAATAATCTCCTCTTTGAGTGCCTCGATTTCCTCAGGAGTAATAACGTAGGTTTCTTCGTGAATCATTCCCTTTTCATCAGGTTCAATAAACGAGAGCGTCCCCGTACGTGAATTGAGTCGCTCATCTCCAGAGAGTGAGAGGATGAGTGCATAGAACGTGAGCTGGCGCTTATAGTCTCCGTGAGAATCTTTAGTCGTACCTTCGATGTAGCCACGTGTGCGTGGCTTCCCTGTCTTGTAGTCAACCACACGGATGAGCATACCATCGGTACCGAAGTCGAGACGATCAAACATTCCCGTGAGTGGAATCTGTGGGAGAAGTGCGTCTCCAGTTTCAAGCACAACCTGCACCTTGTACTCTTCCTTTGTCTCATGCGGAAGTGAATTCTGTATAAAGTCGAGATACGAGAGAATAACCACAAATCCTGCTTCGTGGTGTCGTACGTACTCTTCATGAGTAATAGGAAGTTTTCCGAGTTCTCGCTCAAGGTATCCCTTTATGGTACTCGTGTCAGGGAGTGTGCCTTCATTGTGTCTAAAACGGAAGATACTCTCGAGCGTACCGTGGAGCGCTGTACCGAATTGTGCATTTTCGGGTTGTACCTCAGGGATGTGGAGTATATTTCGATAGAGGTAATCCCACGGACTGCGCATGTAGTTGTTGAGTGCTGTCGCAGAAAGCCCACGTTCAGAAATCGTGTGTGTGAGAAACGCTGTGTCGATTGTTGAAACTTTTGTCTCCGCTCCGATACTGTCTCCGGGATTAAATGATTCCTCATACGCATGGGCATTTTCCTCACGGATGAGGGCCTCCCCAATACCTTCAAGGAGACGCGTGGGAAGCAGTGAACGCCCATCTGCACTTGTTCCCGACGAACTGAGGTACAGTCCCACTTTTGCGCGTGTGAGCGCAACGTAAAGGAGCTTCCGCTCATCATCGAGTGTATCAGTGGCATCCGCACTCACGTGGCGAGTGATGGGAATGTTGAAATATTCTGCATGTGCTTTTCCACCACCTGAACCGAGTGACTGCCCGTGTGAATGTATGGCGCATTGAGCGCAATACCGTGGAGTGTACACTGTGCAAACATCTCCTCAACATCACGGAGTGTCGCCACCTTTCCTTGGTGCACGAGCGTCTCCACCTCATCGTACAATCGGCGAATGACTCGACTTGCCTCAAAAGGGTCCCGTGCGACCGCGTGGTCAAAGAAACCACTCTCCTTGAGAAGGTACTCGAGCACTCGGTGAGGCGCTTCAGTTTGCATACGGTCGCGGGTTGATTGCAGTACCGCAACAAGTCGTTCCACTGACTCAATATTCTCGACACCAATAGACTTGAGAAATCCCGTATCTGAGACAATCTGCGCAAGGGGCTTCATATACGCGCGGTGCTGGGTAATACGAACAAGGTCGGGTGTACTGATATCGTTATAACTTGAATGGAGTAATTCAAAAAGTGGTCGCTCATCACTCGGATTGGTCACTGCTCGAAGGAGTGTACGCACGTGTGTGGTAATCGGGTGCGTGAGGATATCACTGTCTGCAGATGACTCAACCTGAATACCGTGTTTGCGTAAGTGCGATGCACACTCTTCAACCTCTCTATTGGTACGCACAATAAGTGCAATCTCCTCTAATGGTGTGCCCTTAGCTATGAGTGCTTGTACCACATCGACAATGTATGCGTACTCAACCGCTTCGTGGCTGAACTCGCGTCGCTCAATGCACGCCGTCTCTTTTTCCATCGCAACAAGTGGCACACGGAGAGCTGATGCGGGGCCCTCTTCGGTCGTGATGAGCTCATGGGAGAGATCGAGGATTCCCTGAGCTGAGCGATAGTTTTCGGTGAGTGCGACCGTAGTCGTGTGCGGAAATTTTTCCTCAAAGAACAAAAAGTTTTCGAGCGATGCCCCTTGGAAGCGATAGATGGATTGCTTCTCATCCCCCACCACAAAA
>DALYES010000089.1:2329-3886 GCA_031972435.1 Minisyncoccota bacterium | reverse complement strand
ATTGTGGCAGCAAACTCGGTGAAGTGTGCGGGGAATAAAATTGACTCCGCGATTATTGACCACGTGAAGAAGACCCACAACCTTGCAATTGGCGACAAGACTGCAGAAGATATCAAAATCGGTGTGGGCTCGGCACTTCCACTCGAGGAGGAGATGGTGATGAATGTGAGTGGGCGAGACATACTCACCGGACTTCCACGCACCGCAGAGATTAAGACAAATGAAATAGTGCGGGCAATCTCGCGTGAGCTTCGGGAAATGGTAAAGGCAATCAAGGATGTTTTTCAGGACACACCACCCGAGCTCGCGTCAGACATTATCGACCACGGCATCATCATGACGGGGGGCACCTCACAGTTGCGTAATTTTCCTGAGCTCGTGAAGCGACGCACCGGTGTGAAGGCACTCCTCGCCGACCAGGCACTCTTCTGTGTCGCGAAGGGCACAGGGGAGGCACTCCAGCACCTCGATATCTACAAGCGCACGATTATGGCGAAGCGGTAGGTTCACGCAATATGCACGCGCGCAGAGAGGGCGCGCGCGAAGGTGTCGTCAGTTGTGCAAGTATTTTAATTTTCATTTTCCTCCTTCTGTCATACTATAATATGGTATGGAATTTCCCTCTCAGAAAAAATTTTCTTCTCCAGAAGAAGAGATTGCTTTTTTACGCAATGAAATTGCACTCAAAGAGCAAGAAATGCTCGCACGGAATAAGGAGATTGATGCACTCGATCAGGAAACGATTGGGAAGGGAGTTATTCGTGAGTATGCAGAGCATGCCCCGTCGGTCATCCTCGATGCACGTCACCAGCTCGATCCACACACACTCGCCGAGTCATATGGCTCAGTTGAAATTGCTCCCGATAAAGTCGAGGAGATTTTGCGCATAGCTGAGGAACACGGTATCCGAAACGCGATGTCGGTACTCGAACGTACAGGTGATGCATTCCTCACTGACGAAGTGCATCGTGCATTTGTGCGAATAATACGAAACGAGAAAAAAATCGGAGACCTTGATGAAGGAGCACCGCTCTGGAAAATTCTCACGATGACGCTCTTTGAAGTAGCACTCCCTCGTCAGCCAGATGAGACGCATGAGACACCACTCAAGACCATTTTTTCTGCTATGGAGCAGTTTTATTCTGGCATGCAAACGGTGACGAGTGGGAAACAGAATCTCTACTACGCACTCGAGATAGCTGTCTCTGACAAGCGCGATGACATCATTTTTTACGTTGCTGTCCCCAATGAGTTCGTCAATCTCTTTGAGAAACACGCACTCTCCCTTTTTCCTCATGCGGTTCTGTTTGAGCAACTGAATGATTACAATATTTTTGTAGAAAATGGCGTGAGTAAGATGTCTGTCATGGAGCTCAAAAAGCATCCTATATACCCGATTAAATCCTATGACGCATTTGAGAAAGATCCACTCGCGGTGTTGCTCAATGCGTTCTCAAAAATTGAACGTGACGGTGGTGGTGCCTCAATACAGATTGTCGTCGGTAACGATACGTCCTCATTTCACTCTACATTCCACTCCACCTATGCGAGCATCAT
>DALYES010000089.1:0-2250 GCA_031972435.1 Minisyncoccota bacterium | reverse complement strand
GACAGTTCCTGAGAAGAAAATCGATACTGAAAAAATAGAATTGTTTGGAAAGAAAATCACTTCTCCTGTGGTGAAGAGTAACATTCGTCTTGTAGTTTCAGCACAGAATGAGGTACGAGCAGGGCAGATTCTCTCTGAGCTTGAGTCGTGTTTCAATCAGTTTCAAGACATGAAAGGAAATCAATGTGTCTTCAAACGCCTCACTGGTACTCAAAAAGCAAAAGGACTTCGTGAATTTTCGTTTCGTGAATATAGTGACTCTGAATGCGTTCCGCTCTCGCACACTGAGCTCGCAACGATTATTCACTTTCCAGCGGAGGGTATTGAGTCAACACCACAATTTAAACAGTCACGCGCAAAGCACGCCGCTGCACCAATTGATATGCCAACGCAGGGTACGCTCCTCGGGCAAAATGAGTTCCGCAACAAGACGACGGATATTTTCCTCACACCACTCGACCGACTTCGACATTTTTACATTATTGGTCAAACAGGTACAGGTAAAACAACACTCCTTAAGAATATGGTTGTGCAGGATATTCAGGAAGGTGCGGGAATATGTATGATCGACCCACATGGGACAGATATTGTGGATATCCTTTCGTCAATTCCGCCCGAGCGCATGGATGATGTCATTTACTTTGACCCTGCAAACATGGAGACTGCCATCGGGCTCAACATGCTCGAGTATGATCCACATTTCCCTGAGCAAAAGACGTTCATTGTGAATGAACTCCTCTCCATCTTCCAAAAACTGTACGGAGCAAATCCAGAGTCTATGGGTCCTATGTTTGAACTGTACTTTAGAAATTCAACACTCCTCGTCCTTGAAGATCCAGAATCGGGAAGTACACTCCTCGACATTTCGCGAGTGATGTCCGACACGGCATTCCGTAACTATAAGTTGAGCAAAGCAACCAATCCTGTCGTCAAACAGTTCTGGGAAAAGATAGCAACGAAAGCAGGTGGCGATGCGTCACTTGAAAATATTGTGCCGTACATCACCTCAAAGATTGACCCACTCACCGCCAACGACTACATGCGTCCGATTATCGGTCAGCAGGTATCGACGTTCAACTTCCGTGAGGTGATGGACACAAAGAAAATTCTCCTCGTCAATCTCTCAAAGGGGCGTCTCGGTGAAATCAATGCAAACCTCATCGGTATGGTGATTGTGGGGAAGATACTCATGGCGGCACTCTCGCGCGTGGATGATTTGTCACAGGGGTATCCGCCGTTCTACCTCTACATCGATGAGTTCCAGAATGTCACCACCAATTCAATCGCGGCTATTCTCTCAGAGGCGCGCAAGTACAAGCTGGGGCTCACCATTGCTCATCAATTTATTGCGCAGATAGACGAAAAAATACGCGATGCAGTGTTTGGGAACGTCGGTTCAATGGCGGTCTTCCGTGTGGGGACCGAAGACGCGACGTTCCTCGAAAAGCAGTTCGTTCCCACATTCACCGCGAGCGATCTCATGAACATTGAAAATCAAAACGCGTATGTTCGTCTGCTCTCGAATGGTACACCAACAACACCGTTCAGTATGCACACCATGAAGCCGAATAAAACTGATATTGAGTATGTGAAGCAGATGATTGAGTACTCGACACTCAAGTACGGTACACCTCGAAGTGTCGTCGACGCAGGGATTCGTGCTCGGTATAACATGTAGTGAACTTTATATTTTTGCACGGGAATTCAGAAAACACATTCTCAATACGAGTGTAAATGTAGTTATCAACGCACCGTAAATCAATAGCGTATCCGTCAGTGATACAATAGCAAACAATATGGGAGGGAAAAGCACTTTGCATAAAAAGCACGTGTCGTCTGATGATGTGACGGCGCGTGATACATTTGATTTAAAGAGTTGGCAAGGCCTAACTTCACTACTGAAGGCTGGTAAGGACGCACTCAGTCCTTCTGCGTATGGTGAGTTTCGAAACCTCGTCCTCCAGTACACACAGCAGGGCGGTGACCCTGAGTATAAACGTCGCATTGATGAGGTCGTCGCGACATTTGGGCAAAAAGATACGGTAAAATTGACTCCAGAATCAGTACCCAGTGTGCCTGTAGTCGAGACACCTCCTGCCGATGCACCAGCTATAGCGAAGGATGTGTATACACACTCCACACGGAGAGTACAACCAAAATTTGAAATCTCAGGTTCTGTACCGCAGGCCCCGACAAAACCAGTGGCAGAACAAGCTGTCGAGACTATCCCTGAGGCACCACCACTTCCTG
>DALYES010000088.1:2205-3959 GCA_031972435.1 Minisyncoccota bacterium | reverse complement strand
TTTAATAGAGCCGTACTATATCAAAAATAACACCTAAAATGTTTCTTTAGCTCGAGATTTCTGTGTACAGAAAGACCACGAGCAGTATACAATCCTCGGTAGCTGAGTCTGCGAGTATAGACAGGGAGGAATCAACTGCATCGAGCACACCACCTGCACCCGAAGAGATGAAGTCTGCACCCGAATATGTAGAGGGAGAGATTTTAGTAAAGTATAGAGAGAGTAGTATTGACCTACGAACTGTAGTGGGGAGGAAAAAAGCACTTGCTTTTGCGAGTACAGAGTCGCTCGAACAGACTGAACGGATACCAGCGAGCAATATCTCTGTCCTCAATATTGCAGAGGGTGACAGCGTAGAAGAAAAAATTGCAGAGTTGGAAGATAATCCTGCGGTCGAATTTGCACAGCCAAACTACCAGTACTACCTCACTGATGTTGGGACAGATGATACATACCGTTCAAATTTATGGGGCCTCGACAATACAGGTCAGTCTGTAAATGGCACTGTGGGTACCAGCGATGCAGACATTGATGCTCCAGAAGCATGGGCACTCAATGAGGGGACACGTGCTCCAAGTTCGGTGATTGTTGCGATT
This sequence comes from Minisyncoccota bacterium, assembly GCA_031972435.1. GTDB lineage: Bacteria > Patescibacteriota > Minisyncoccia > Phycocordibacterales > UBA918 > Damh-18. The sequence continues at coordinate 3,363 of DALYES010000088.1, read as the reverse complement.
ATTGATACTGGTGTTGCGTACAATCATCCCGACCTACTCCCCAATATGTGGGATGGAACAAACTGTGTGAGCGACACCAATACTCCCCTAGGAAATTGCAATCATGGGTATGACTTTGGTAGTAACGACAAAACTCCACTTCCCACATACTCATCGCACGGAACGCACATCGCGGGTACAATCGCAGCGGTGAAGCACAATGCAAAGGGAATTGTGGGAGTTGCGCCACACGCACAGATAATGGCGCTCAAGTCGTCACTCACCTCATCTGAAAATATCAAGGCAATCAATTTTGCGAAATACAATGGTGCGAAGGTCATAAACATCAGCTGGGCAAGTCAGGCGTATGATCAAGCACTTAAGGATGCGATTGATTTGTTCCCTGGTATTTTTGTGACTGCTTCGGGAAATAATAGTCGGAATAATGAGAGTGTTCACCTGTATCCATCTGACTATGATTCGCCAAATATTATTTCTGTCACTGCGACAAATCAAGACGATACACTTGCTTCATTTTCAAATTTTGGAACAACCTCTGTTGATGTCGGAGCTCCGGGAACAAACATATACAGTGCAATTGCAAATACGACACTTTCAAACGAAACATTTGAGGGGGTGATACCTCCTGCAGTCCCTGTAGGGTGGATGAGAGAAGGTGTTTCAAATAACTGGGGTACGTATAATTACGGAGGTAGCTGGGGGAACGTACTGTATGCAGATATAGGAATTCCGTATGCAAGCAACGCGAGCACGAGTATCACATCACCGACAACTACCTTAAGTGGTACAAGCGCGGCATCGATTGATTTTTGGACACGCTGTGATACCGAATATAGTACGAGTACGTGGACTGACTACATGGAACTTCAGGTGAGTGGTGATGGTGAACACTTTTACCAAATTGAAAAGTGGGATGAAGCGTCACTGGATGCACTCAATGACGATGATGCTGATGGAACTGGCTCCGCTTTGTACGACTTTACCAATATTTCTATACCTGCACAGTACCTCACTGCGAATTTCAAGTATCGATTTCGATGGGCCAGTGATGCTACAGATAATAACTATGACGGCTGTTTCGTTGATGATGTACGAATTGCTACGTATACTGACGGTTCAGATGAGAAGTATGGCTACATGAGTGGAACTTCAATGGCA
>DALYES010000088.1:778-2195 GCA_031972435.1 Minisyncoccota bacterium | reverse complement strand
CGTCAGCTTATCTACAACAACGGTGTCAGGTAAGCGTATCAACGCAGAGAAAGCTCTCCAAGCGTCTGCTCAAGCAAAGGCTATCACTGCCTTCGATTTTACAAATCCAATTACGACAGGTGTAGTAAACGAAGATGCTACGAGCATTCTGCTTACCGTCCCGTACGGGACTGCAGTGACTGCTCTCGTCCCCACTATTACAATTTCAGGTGCTTCGGTGAGTCCTCTCTCGGGTGTTGCTCAGGATTTTTCGAGCCCTATCTCATACACGGTTACTGCTGATGATAGTTCAACCAAAACATATACGGTTACAGTCACCGTCCTTTCAGGTGGTGGGGGAGGAGGTGGAGGCGGAGGCGGTGGAAGTAGTTCATCAAAACCCAAAAAAGTGGCGGTTACTCCATCAGTTATTGTACCTTCATCACTCTCTGCAACCTCCACGCCCCATACTCAGTCGGTCACGACCACAGTCACACCAGAGAGTAGCTTCAAATTTTTGAAAGACCTCACAATGGGGTCAGTTGGTACCGATGTCACGGAACTCCAAAAGAGGCTGACAAAAGAAGGAGTCTATTCAGGGCCAATTTCTGAATACTTTGGGGCACTCACATTTGCCGGTGTGCAGGCATACCAAAGAAAAGTTGGTATTTTGGTCAGTGGGTACGTAGGACCACTCACGAGAGAAAAACTGAATATTGGACAGGGAGTCGATGAGCCGATACGTGATACCGCTACTGCTATGCTCATTTTATCACTCAAGGCAAAACTATTAGTGCTTATTCAACAGCTCGCAGTGTTGCAAATGAAGAGCATGTGATGGGGGGAGAGCGCACTACGTGCACAGAGCACACCAATATAGAGTTGAATAAGTGCGCAAAAAATCCCACATCGTGGGATTTTTTGCGCGTCGTTTCTATTGTTATTGTTGGACGCTCACATTTACCATTGTGGCATCTTCTGATTTTGAGATATAGATACCCACGGTTTCATTCTCATTCTTCGTTGCGGACACGACACTTCCGTCACCGGTAGACATCTGAGCCTCAATAGTCCATCCATTTTCAGCTAATGACTCAGTATAGTAGGTAGCAACGTCTGAGACGGACTTGCCTGTTGTATACAGTACAGACATTGAACCTTCTCCTTTGCCGTCCATTTTTCCTGCAAAACTCAGTTTTGCATCCGAGAGAATAGGAACGGATGATGGCCAATCATCGGGCACCTTTACATTCTCACCTGAAGATACGTTGTAGTTTTCACCGTCTTTGCCTTTGATATCCATTGTCCCGTTGCGTGAGATGTCAACATCAACATCGCCTTGTGACGCCTGTTCGATAGCGCGTTCCATCATTCGTTCTGGTGAGAAGAATGATTGAACAAAATAGAGGGCTACAAGAATGATTACACCAATAATAAT
>DALYES010000088.1:0-768 GCA_031972435.1 Minisyncoccota bacterium | reverse complement strand
TTTCTTTTCCGCAACAGGAGTAGGTGCTGGACCTTCACTGTTTGTTTGTAATTCGTCTGTCATATTTTGATAGTAATAGTGAATAATGTTTCTCCAGTAATTATATCAGTTATTGTAATCGTGACTAATTTAGTTTTGAATACACACCTGCAGGTTCATTTCAGATTTCGTACTCGACACTATTTCTGTCGTGATACAATGTATCTGTACACATGGTCAACAGAGTGCACGTACGGGTACAATGGTACTATTGGGAGCACCCCTGTTGTGGCCATGAGATAACCAGTTATTATGTCTATAAATATCATGAAATAGAGTATGGAGGAAAAAATTTATGTCGGAAAGGGAAAGACGGTCGGTCAGTTTGGAAATATTTCTTTCAGTGTAGACCTCGACGCGTTGACCCCACATGCATTTGAGTACAATGGCAAACGGTACGTAAAGCTCATTATCGGCCAAATGCGTCAACCCGATCAGTTTGGGAAAACGCACACCGTATCAATAGACACATGGAAGCCAGATCAGAACGCACCTGGTACTGCACCAAAGGCTACAACTCCAGCACAAGCCCCACAGCCACCAGTAGAAGCAAAGTGGAAAGAGGAAGATATCAATCCAGAGGATATTCCGTTTTAAGATTGCAGAAAAGCCTCTGGGCTGTTCGAGTTGCGACCACGCGTAGATGTTGACCAATCGGTACAAAATGCGTATTATATTCGGGTTCCAAATGTGCGGGAACATCTAACGTTCGAAGTTTGTTTTTAATTT
>DALYES010000087.1:0-3972 GCA_031972435.1 Minisyncoccota bacterium | reverse complement strand
AGACTTAGTACTCGTGACCAAATCCTCGAATGCGAGATATTTTCTCACGCATGTGAGAATATCCGAAATTCTGGTACAAATCCCTCCGCACCTACCAAAACCGATGCGCCAGCATCGGTTTTGTTGTATGGTGCGAGAGAGTGTGGGATTTGAAAGACACCATCGGGGACTCTCTGGGCCGATGGTGTCGGGGTCGAGAGTACTTAGACTTTTGCAATCCTTCGATTGTAAAAGACTTAGTACTCGTGACCAAATCCTCGAATGCGAGATATTTTCTCACGCATGTGGAAATATCCGCAATTCTGGTACAAATCCCTGTCCACCTACCAAAACCAACACGAAAATGTTGGTTTTGTTGTATGGTGCGGAGACATTATAAAAAATCCCCTATTCATACTATACTATCTGCGTGTTTCGAAAAACGCTCAATTTCTTCATTGTTGTTTTTGCCATTATTGGTTTCCTTTTTGTGAGTATGTACTTTGCAGTGAAATTTGGCCTCACCAATACAACCGGCATCATTGATCAGCAGAGGGACCAATTCATAGAGGACGGTATATCGAATCTCTCCCCCGCTCCGAATACGGTGGATGGGGATGCAAATACTTCCCCCGAAGTTGTTCCCGAGGAAAAACCTGAATTCAAGACGTGGAGTAGTACTCACGAGTGGGACATTATCAAAAGTGCGCTCCTGAAAGACGTGTCTGTCATTCAAAAGGCATCCGACGATTCGGGTACACCAGCCCGCATTATCGTGGCACAACTTGTGGTTGAACAGTTTCGGCTCTTCTTTTCTGAGCGAGAGGCATTTAAAAAATGGTTTGAACCACTCAAAATCCTCGGGAGCCAAACGCAGTTTTCGTGGGGAGTGATGGGAATGAAGGAGGAAACCGCAATTCTCGTCGAACAGCACCTCAAAGATCCATCCTCCCCTTTCTACCTTGGAAAAGACTACGAGCACATCTTGGACTTTCAGACAGAGGATGTGGTGAACGAGCGCTTTACCCGCATGACCGACCAACACAACCACTACTACAGTTACCTGTACGCGGGGCTCTTTATCAAGCAAATCACAACGCAATGGAGAAATGCGGGCTATGAGATAGCAAACTCTCCAGACATCGTCTCCACGCTCTACAACCTTGGCTTCTCAAAATCAATTCCAAACGCGAACCCGCAGTCTGGGGGTGCGCAGATTACCATTGACGGTATCAATTACAGTTTCGGCTCACTCGGCACCGAGTTTTACAACTCTGACGAACTGCTGACTGAGTTTCCTCGGTACATATTGCGATAGTGTGGGTATATGTACAAAACCCCGCGCCTCCGCCATCCGCCAACTGGCGGAGGTTCGGAGGCGCGGGGCTTTTGTGTTCACGATTTTAATCTCTTTTTCTCTTCCTTTTTCACTCGAGTTTTTGCCTTACCTATACCTTCAGCCACGGGTAGATTTTCTGGCATTGTTCCGCCAAGATTTGCAATAGTATTTCTCACTTTCTGACCGACTTCAAAGTGAGCAAAATTTGCATTACTCTCACCTTTAATATTTTCGCGTCGTATTTTTGCATCTGTTTGGGTAGCGCGAAATAAGTTTGCTGCCAACTCTTCACTGTTCATGTGGTCTAGAATCTGTTGAGATTTACTCAACTTCTTTCGTTTATGTATATCCTGCATGGTCATTCCGCCATAGAGACCTTTATAACCAGCGTTTTGGAAAATAGCATAATTTTGTACCCCTGCGCTTTTGGCTGTCTTAGTCAGAGAAGTGTTGTGCTTCTTGATTTCTTCTCGAAGGAAAACTCGTTTGTTATCCTCCACCAAACTGTCAGACACTTCCTGTCTGCGAGTTTGAATAGCAAAGTACGTTTGCCCTTTTGCAACAGCAACTTTTGTCGGGTCAGAATTCTGAACAATAAGATAACAGGCCAAACGTGAAAGATACACAGTCTCAACACTTTTTTCAGCGCCTGAACCTATCTCAACCATTTCGTTGGCTTCAACGAAATGGTTGTGGATAACCTCTCCACTATTCTCACAAGCAACTTTCGCCTTTCCAATAGCGGTCAGAAAGTTTCGATAATCAGTATATTCAAGTGCCTTTGCCAAATCACGAGACGACCAAAACTCTGATCCATTATCGTCTAATCGCTTGATGGTTTCAAACTGATTCTCTCTCATTAGTACTATTCTATCATATTCAAAAATATTGCATTCGTGCCGTTTTCGATACAACAATCACTCTTCTACTGCAACAATTCGGGATGTGACCCAATACCTCCCTTCAAATCTTGTACGTTCATTCCTGCGTCGGTGAGCGCGCGCACTGCCTGTCCCGAACGGTTACCCGAACGACAGTAGATGAAGAAATGTTTGTCTGTACCGAGTGCTTTCATAGTGTCGACAAATGACGGGTTGTAGAAATCGGCATTTACTGCTCCCGTGATATGTCCCCCGTTATACTCATCGGCTGTACGCACATCGACGAGGACTGCATTCTCCGCACTCTTAAATGTAGTCATAAAATCCCCCTCGTTGTTCTGCCCACTGTTCATATTTAATCCAAACATACCTCTATCTTTTATTTTCTATTTTCTATCTTTTATCTTACCTCACAACACTTGCCACCGCCTTCACGAGACCGGGGAGGGTAACTTTCGGAACAATCTCGTCCGCTGTTGGCTTCTTCACCAAGCCCGCAATTTTCTTTGCAGCAGCGAGCTTCATCTCATCGGTAATCTTCGTTATATTTCTGTCCAATGCACCACGGAAGATACCGGGGAATGCGAGCGAATTATTGACTTGATTAGGATAGTCAGAGCGACCAGTCGCCACCACGCGCGCACCTGCGGTGCGTGCATCTTCCGGCTTAATCTCCGGAATCGGATTTGCGAGCGCAAAGACAATCGCATCTTTTGCCATACTCTCTACATGAAAACGAGAAATAGTCCCTGGGCCAGACACACCAATGAGCACATCGGCGCCAAGGACCGCGTCACTCAAAATTCCCTTGATGTTTCGTGGGTTGGTCACTTTCGCGAGTTCATTTTTGTACTGCACCATTCCCTTTCGCCCACGGTGAATAACCCCTGCACTATCGGTCACGGTAATGTCGGTGATACCTGCCTTCACGAGGAGGAGGGATATCGCGCGTCCCGCAGCACCTGCACCCACCACCACCACTTTGAGATCTGGAAATTTTTTCTTTACCACCTTCGATGCATTGATGAGCCCCGCAAGCACCACAATTGCCGTCCCGTGCTGGTCGTCGTGCATGAGTGGGATGTCGAGAGCTTCTTTGAGTCGTTCTTCTATTTCAAAACAGCGTGGCGCACTGATGTCTTCGAGGTTGATTGCACCAAAACCGGGTGCGATGTTGATGACAGTCTTGATAATCTCCTCGGTATTTTGTGTATTGAGAACAATCGGAAAGCCGTCGATGTCAGCCATTTCCTTGAGAATCGCACACTTCCCCTCCATGACGGGGAGTGCGGGGATGGCACCGAGATTGCCTAAGCCCAAGACAGCAGACCCATCAGAGATGACGGCGACCGTGTTGCGCTTAATCGTGTACTCACGCGCGTCTTTTGGATTTTTTGCGAGGTGGCTCGACACCGCACCCACGCCGGGAGAGTACATCGTGCTCCACTCATCGCGCGTCCTCAGTCTCCCCTTCGAGACCACCGAGAGTTTCCCACGCATTTTTTTGTGGAGCTCGAGCGCCATTTTTGCATAGTCTTTCTTTTGTCCTTTTTTTGGTGTCGCCATACTGATGAAATAACTAGAATACTAGGGTGATAGTATACGGCACGATGTGGAATATAAAAAGAAGCCCCGCAAATTCGCGAGGCTTCGACCGAAAGTGGTCAGCTTACTTCTTGCCACAGGGCCCCTTCATCGACCGACGCAGCTCGCGTGCTTCAGCAGCTTTCGCGGCCTTGCGCTGTGCCTGTTCGATGGGCGTGAGGCCGGGCT
>DALYES010000086.1:0-3989 GCA_031972435.1 Minisyncoccota bacterium | reverse complement strand
AGTGCATTTCCACAAGCAGATTGGTAGTCGGTGATGTTGTACGCGAGCACTTCATGGTGTTCAATACGAATCGTAATGGGCTCGAGGAGGATATACCGACCCACCATGGTGCGTGCGTAGGTGGTGAGCATGGTCCCTTTTGCCACAATGTCCTCAAGTGGAGTATCGAAAAGTGACACAACGGCACGGGGGTCATTATTGGAGAGGGAGAGATAACTGGTGATGTGCTCGGTGGTTTCTCCGAGCTGTTTTTTCCAGAGGTCGTTGTCCTCAATGTGTGGAATGAGTGGCGGAGGAACGACATCTGGAAATAGGTACTCCCATGCGAGCGAAGTTCCCGACTTGGTGTTGTCAAACACATAAGTAAGTGAAGAATATTCTTCGGCAATTTGAAGTACTCGGGTATGCTCACTGATATGATGATCAATGACCGTTACTGAAAATTCTCGTTCAAGAAATTCAGATAGACCAAGTGTACAATCGACTAAATAAATATGCGCAGACGAGTCAGTGAGATCAAGTATTGTCTCGATTTCTTCAGGGACGTAATTGTGTGCAAGAGGAAATGTCTGTGCATTGGGAAAACGTTTCAAGATAACAGCCGCCGCCCCCGTGCCGTCAATACAGTCCTTATGATAGATGCAGGTAATTTGTTTTTCCATAAGAGGATAATACGGATATTTTTAAAAGGGTGCAATGTATAGGAAATTGCCGGCGCGCTAAGCGCGCCGGCAAGATGTCACTTCTTCCCCAAATCCAGCACTTCATCAATACGGATTTTTTCTACGAAATCAGGTACGTGGGAGACAAGTATCATTGCACCCTCATACTTGTTGAGAGCTTCAGCAATAATCGGGAGGTGACGGAAATTGATGTGGTTGGTTGGCTCGTCAAGAATGAGGAGTCCCGGTTTCATGAGCACGAGCTGTGCGAATGCGACGAGTCCCTTCTGTCCTTCAGAGAGATTGCCGATTTTGGTACGCATTGCGTCACTTCCGAGGAGGAACCCTGCAGCGACTGAACGCATATCCTCTTCGATTTTTTTCTCCATGACGGACATGAGTGAATTGAACACCGTTTCATCAAAGTTGAGTGTCGAGAAGTCCTGCCGGTAGTAGCCGATTTTTACCTGTGGTGTCACCGTCTCGTCGTACCGACGCTGTTCAGGTTCTATGACAGTGTTCGTGGCCTCACCCTGTCGATAACCTCTTGCGACAGTCCCCCAGACTGTCTCACCTTTTGCATGACCAGAGGCGAGTGATTCGAGGAGCGTGCTCTTTCCGATGCCGTTTGGCCCCACGAGTTGGAGGTGATACTTTTTGCTCAGTGTAATATCACACTTTTTTTCAACGGGCGTGTGGTTTTTGATGACTGAGTAGGAAGAGATGGTGAGTATTTTTGGTGGAAGTTCACTGGGGATTTCAATGGTGAATGGACGAATTGTCCTATCCTCTTTTCGGACATCGACTTTGTTTTCTTCGTATTCCTCAGCTTCTTCTCGGAGCTTCTTTGCAACGAGTCGCATTTTTCCTCCCTTCATTGCAAAAAAGTTCGCTTTTTCCTTATTGGCTTGTATCTCTTTCGCATATTGGGCATTCTTTCTATTTTCCTTTTCTATCCGAGCAGCAATTTCACGCACAACGGTGTGGTAGTTTCCATCGTACTGCTCAATGAGGTGCGTGCGCACATCGAGGTAGAGCACCCCTTGTGTAAATGAATTGAGAAAATCAGCATCGTGAGAAATGACCACCACTGTCTTTGTGTACGATTTCAAAAATTCGGTGAGGTGCGCAATTCCTTCTACGTCGAGATTGTTTGTCGGTTCATCGAGGAGGAGGAGGTCTGGATTTTGGATGAGTGCAGACGCGAGGAGGAGCCGAGCTTGCTGACCTCCCGAAAATGAGCGCACGATACGGTCGTGTGGGGCAGAGAGATTGACGACGTCAAGAATAGCATCAATCTTAGGGTCGATATCGTAGATTTTCTCCTGAAAGCACTTTTCGAAAAATGCTCGTATGGTGAGGTCGAGTTCATCGCGCGGAATAACCTGCCGTGAGACTGCAATAGTGGTGCGAGGAATAATGTTGATATCTCCATCGTTTGCCTGGTATGTTCCGGTAATCAGGCCAAAAATAGTGCTCTTCCCTGCACCATTCTGACCCATGAGTGCGAGCTTTGTTCCTTTCCGTATAACGAAATTCGCTCCAATGAGAATGGGTTTATTGTGAGTGTATTCAAATGTGACATCACTGAAAGTGATGATGCCCGCTTCTTTTGCCATAGGAGAGTAGAGTAACGTACTTTGAGTACATTTGGAAGTGTTCCGTAGTTTTAAAAACGCCCGCAACTTCGTTGCGGGCGTTTTTAAAACTACTTCTTGTCCCCTTTTTTTGGCTTCTTTTTTTCTTTTTTGTGTGTAACGCGTTCAGCCATATAGTTATGTTATGTTGCTAAACTTCTACTCTCTATAGCGTATCATGCACATCACCTTACAAATGCACCTGTCCACAGTAGAGAGAAATTATGCAACGGGGGTGTCTTTCTTGGTGATGGAAAAATGCTCAATTCCTGATACCATGAGTGTCTATGAAACGAAACATGCGGTATTTTTTGTATGCAACCGTGGGTATCACAGGAGTGGCGGTATTGGTCATTGAAGTGACGGCGATGCGCATCTTATCGCCACACTTTGGTTCGTCACTCTATGTACTTTCGAGTGTGCTTACCGTGATTTTAGGAGCACTCAGTATTGGATACTATGTGGGTGGACGACTTTCCGACCGTTTCCCCGAGCATATAGTTCTTTTTGCAATTATTGCACTCAGTGGTGTCATGGTTCTTGTGTCTGAGTACACCGCGCTCATATCGTTCTCTGCCCCGAATCAGTCTTTTTCGGCCATGTATGGCCCTCTATTGTTTGGTATGGGACTTTTTTTCATCCCCGCATTCATTCTCGGAATGGTCTCTCCCTATACTATTAAATTACAATCTTTAGCAGTAGCAACCAATGAAATTGGTGAAGTGGTTGGACTCACATTTTTCTGGGGTACCTTCGGGAGTATTTTGGGAAGCCTACTCACCGGATTTGTTTTTGTTCCATTTCTCGGTATCAACACAAGTGTTATTGGTACAGGTGTTGTTCTCGTTACTCTTGGCTTAGTTGGCATGTATCTAGTAAAAGGACCACTTCAAGATGAAAGTGTGTTGAGTACTCATACATTTAGCCAGAAACAAACATATTTCGTTCTTTTTACGCTACTCATTACCACCCTACTTTGTGTACTCATTCGATTACACCCCAACAGTTCACTGAAATCTCAAACAATCATCTACCAAACAGAAGGACTATACAGTCACCTCGCTGTTAATGAAATAAAATCACAAAAAAGTACTATTCGCATATTAAAACAGGACACCAATCACTCATCGGCAACGTCAATGAATTCATATGATCTTACAGCCGGATATGCACAGTTTGCTGAATTTTATCCTTTGTTAAAGCCAGATACAAAGGATTTTTTTATGATTGGCGCGGGGTCATACAGTATTCCACGCACACTGGTGGCACGAAACCCCGAGATTGAGATTACCGTTTCAGAAATTGAACCATCATTGCTTGAACTTTCACAAACATACTTTGATTTGCAGGATATCTCACGTATTCACACCGTTTTAGCTGACGCACGGGTCCTTCTCACTCAAAGTACTACCACCTACGATGTTATTTTTGGTGATGCATTTATTACTGATCATAGTGTACCTGCCCACCTCGTGACTTATGAATTTTTTAATGAAGTAAAACAGAGCCTTAAACCAGATGGTATTTTCATGCTCAATTTTATTGGTAAATTAAACGGAACAGCTCCAACACTTTCTGGCTCTCTCATAAAGACAATAACGAATATTTTCCCAAATACGAAGGTGTACGCATTTAATAAGAGTACACCATCGACACTTCAAAATATTATGGTAATTTCAAAAAATGGCTC
>DALYES010000085.1:241-4016 GCA_031972435.1 Minisyncoccota bacterium | reverse complement strand
ACCGATGTTCAAAACTTGTAGTGTCACCAAAGATACCCCTGTTAATTGCCATAGCTCTAAAGTATATCGAAGGTTGACCAGTGTCTCAAGTAAGGAGAACGAGTATCTTTGAACAAATCAGTTTCTGTGGCTTTTTCCATACTGGACCATTATACATTTTTTCACTCAGTCAGAGCAATCGAATCCAACGGCGACATGTTTATGTTTTTGTTGTACTATTTATATAATTAAACCTATGCATACACCCCGCATCAGCATCATCGCCGCCGTTGGGCAAAAACGTGAGCTCGGGAAGAAAAACGAGCTCATTTGGCGCATCGGCGCTGATTTGAAACGGGTGAAGGAACTCACCATGGGTCACCCGCTCATCATGGGGTGGAACACGTACCAATCAATCGGTCGCCCGCTTCCGGGACGCACCAACATCGTCATTTCGTGGACACCGGCAGACATCGAGGGGTGCCTAGTGGTGTCTTCCCTCGAGGAAGCACTAGAAGAAGCGAGGAAAATAGAGAGTATCGAGGTATTTATTTTTGGTGGCGCGAGCGTGTACACCGAAAGTATTGGTACCGCAAACCGACTCTACCTCACCCGTATTGAGGCGACCGACGCGGACGCTGATGCACACTTCCCTCACTACAATCAGTTTTCGAAAATTATCAGTGAAGAGAAACACCCTGAGCACGAACCGCCGTACACCTATTTGGTATTGGAGCGGTAAATGCCAAAACTCCCTCGATGCCTTGGCGTCGAGGGAGTTTTATACTGTGGTTAAAATTATTACGCAACAACCTTGATTCCTTACTATCGAGTGAGCGAGCAATATAAAAAGTCAAATGAATATGTAGACCTTTTATATTCGAGCGAAGGAAGATAGGAAACTTTTGTGTGAGTTTATGAACATAAAAGTTTACAGAAGCTGTTCAGGTTGTATGATAATTTTTTCCTTTCAGTCAAAACTATCGACAACCTTCGTCAAAGTGGTCTATACCACTTTCCCTCCCTACGGGAGCAGTACACCTTGTCGCTACTTTATTTCGGCAGAAGCCTCATAAAATATCAGGCAAGGTCGGTCAAGGTAATCTATATTACCTTGACCCCCATGCTTCGACAGGTTCCTTCGATGATTTTCATTGCTGCCTCGATGTCGTTTGCAGAAAGGTCTGCCATTTTTTCTTCAGCGATTTCACGGACTTGCGCCTTGGTGATTTCACCTGCTTTTGAAACAGCGTTCTTGCTTGAACCCTTCTCCTTTCCAATCTTCTTTAAGATGAGACGTGATGCAGGGGAAGTCTTGGTGATGAAGTCAAAACTTCGATCATCGTAGACATTGATTTCAATTGGAACGACTTCGCCCATTCGGTCACGAGTCTTCTCGTTGAACTGATTGACGAACTCACCAATGTTGATACCTGCCTGTCCAAGGACTGGCCCCAAAGGTGGAGCAGGCGTTGCTTTTCCTCCTGTAGCCTGTACCTTAATTTTCTTTACTAATTTTTTTGCCATGCTGATATTCTATTATGATTACAATGAAATTAATAAATTGGCTGTGGCCTAGAAATTAAAGAGCGTAAGCGACTATAACTTCTGGTCTGTCATTTTTTCTTCTCCAAAGGAGAAAAAATGACCTAAAATGCTATTCTTAATGCATTTTAACGACGCACCATCTCTATATTCTCATTACTCTCTATTTAGAGTTAATAGTTGTATATTTATATTATTGTTGAGTTGCCCGTTCCATATCCGAGCCCCTCTAGAAGCTCGCGTATCGTACAAGAAATTTTGTGTTTGCGCAAGATGTTTTCAAAAGAGACGAGGTTGGATGAAGAGCGACGAAGCTTTCGCCAATTTATACTCTTTCGACTTGAAGGAACTCCACTGGTGTCTCACGGCCAAACATTGCGACGAGCACCTTCACCTTTCCGCGAGCACTATCGATTTCTCCCACTTTTCCTTCAAGATCTTTGAACGGCCCATCAACGATAGAGACAAGGTCGTCAATCGAAAGGTCGACGTGGTGCTTTGGTGCATCATCCTTCATACGGCCCATGAGCGCCTTGAGCTCATCTTCTCGGAGAGGCACTGGTTGCGTTCCACTTCCCACAAAACCAGTCACGCGGGGGGTGTTGCGCACCACGTACCATGAATCATCGGTCACAATCATCTCCACGAGCACATACCCTGGATAAATCCGCTCCTCTTCGGTCACGCGCTTTCCTCCTTTCACGCGGATTTTCTTTTCGGTCGGTACCACCACATCAAAGATTCGGTCCTGCATACCGAGTGACTCAATACGCTGTTTCAGATTTCGCGCTACTGCATTCTCATACCCTGAGTACGTGTGAATTGCGTACCACTGTCGTTCTCCTCCTGTTAATTGTTTAGCCATGCTTAGATTTGCTTAATTTTTCTTACGAGTGTACGAGTTTAGAAAAAGTTAGCTGCCGGAAAATTCTATTCCTAATGGATTTTCCGGCGCAACATAAATCTAAACCAACACGTTCGTGCTATTAAAATAAAAAATAATTGCCCTACTTCACAAACCAGTCGAGTCCTCGTTGGAACACGAAGTCAAAAAGTCCAATATAGAGTGCAACGACGACTGATATCACGACCACGAGTACGGTGTACACAACTGACTGCTTGTTTGTTGGCCACGACACGTGGCGCATCTCTGCAACAGTGTCTTTGAGATAATTAATAAATGAGTTCATGAATGTGAATTATGTTAGCAAAATAAAAACGCCCTCGGGGCGATATACGTACTATAATACCAGACCTCAGTTACTTGTCAATCAACTCACCCTGCATAGAAAAATCCGCTTATTCAAAACAATTCTGCAATTAAAACAAGGCGATTGTAACATATATTTCAGTGGGATTATAACGAACGGGCGTCCCCTTTGGGGACGCCCGTTTACTCTACTGTTTTCGTCTAGATACCTTTCTTCTACTTCTCTACTACTTCACCTCGTACGAAAGGTTGACGTGTACCGTGATGGTATTTTCACCTGTTGGAAGCTGCGGAGCAACCATTGCTTGTGCAACATCAGCTGATTTCATTTCCACTCCTCCTCCAACACCATACGGAACTGGATATCCTCCCGCATCTTCCCAGAAACCGTTCATACGAACAATGCGCACACCGAGATTTTTTGCAATGGTCTTTGATTGCTCTTTTGCATCTGCAATTGCCTTCTCGCGAGCCTCTGCTTTCACTGCTTCAATATCATCAATGGTAAATGAGAGTTCGCTCACGTTCAGTGCTCCCTTCTCACCCACTTTCGAGATAATCTCACCTGCTTTTTCAGTTTTATGTACCTTCACCGACACTTTTTGATTTACCTGATAGCCAATGAGTTTTGGCTCGCTCTGTGGAGGACATCCCCACTGTGTACACATGGTCTGTGGGTACTCATACTCTGGAGTGAGGTTGTAGTACTCGGTCTTCACATCCTTCTCCTCAATACCTGCCTCTTTGAGATATGCGAGCACCGCATTCATGGTCTCTGCTTCCTTGCTCTGAGCTGCGCTTGCGTCTTTCTCTTTTCCCTCAACCGTGAAGGTAAATGTGGCTACGTCTGGCTTTGCGAACACTTCACCCTTCCCCGTCACCGAAATGGTTGTTGGACCTGAATAAATATACTGTGCTTGTTTGATGGTGTAGTAGGTGTACGCTCCGAGAGCGATAACAGCCATAACACCGACTGCTGCAGCGACTTTACGCAAACATGATTCTTGAAACATATACTTAGTGCTTAATGTGTAAAATACC
>DALYES010000085.1:0-231 GCA_031972435.1 Minisyncoccota bacterium | reverse complement strand
TGGTACACACCCGAGTGAGCTCTGTAATGTCTGGCTCTTGAATACCCCCTTCTGTACTCTGCTTCCCCATGAGGTGATACATGAATGAACTTTCTCCCTCGACATGGTTGAGCGAGAGCGCGTGCCCCAGCTCGTGTGCGAGCACAATAGTGAGCTCTTCTTCAGAATCAAATTGGTAAATGTTAATTGCGTTCACGGTGTAATCTCCCTGAGCAAATTCTCCCGCAGTAC
>DALYES010000084.1:2493-4065 GCA_031972435.1 Minisyncoccota bacterium | reverse complement strand
CTTCAGAAAATATATTCGCTCCACTCATTATTTTCTTGGTCGCACCACAAGAGTATTTCCGAAATTATAATCGAGAAAACCTCTCCTTAATTTCTAGGTCAACATCTCTACACAGAGACTGTTCAGGTTGTCGGTATTTTTCATCCTTCAAAATACCGACAACCCCTTGCGAAGCTCCATGTATTCGCTTCTCACTCCACGACGTCACCCTAACGAAAAAAGAACCAAAAATGTCTCCTAAACAGGGGACATTTTGGTTCCAGCCAAACGATACCCTAGTGAGAATTAGGAACTTTGTTATACTTACTTCATGAATGAAACGCTAAAATCCGCCTTAGTAACCCCAGAAAAGAGAGAAGTGGAAATCCCTTTTCCTCTAGCTAAGGAGTTGTTTGCTTTTGCGCAAGAGTCCGGTCTGGGAGAGTCAAGTTATAGTGAATATGTTCGTGATATAGAAGAAGGAGAAGTTAACACGAAAGCAGTCCCTTTACCTGCTAAATTTTTTCCTTTTATCGCAGACTTTCCTGGACAATATTTTGTCGTTGCCTGCGAGTCTAGAGTTGGTGATTATTATGCAAAAGGAACTCGGTACAGGATGACTCTCATCTCCAATACAGACTTTAGAAAAAAATCCAATGATAGGACAAGAGAAATAAGTGTCAAAGAGCCGGACATCTCTGAAGGCAAAGGGAATGTTCTGTTCCTGACTGTTTCTGAAAGCGTAAATGAAAAAGGGTTGGAGACCCTTAATCACGCGATAAATCATGAAGTAAATTTACCGCACGGTACTACAGATATTGAATACGAAATTGATTTTGCCGGGGAAAAAAGATTAACCTCCCTAAAATCAATGAGATTAGATGAAGAATTCTTTGAATGGAAAGGGGCAAGAAAACAGGTTCGTTGGCTGAGAGATTTAAGTATAGATAAGAAAGAGGTTACCCCAGTCACTACGTATCGCGATACTTATTTAATTGGGCTTAAGCCAGAAGGTGGATCTGAAGAATTTGCAGAAGTATTATGGAAAATAAAAGGCAAACTTGTAGAGCCCGAATCAGTTGATGTGTGTATTGGGCTCCCCATAGGTAAAGGAGAAATTTTGTTTGAAGATCCTGAAAGAAATGTTCAAATAACATTTTATAAATCAAATGTCAGACCTGATTTTCAACTGGAAACCCTGCAACAAGATCCAGGATACGCTTTTCTTTTTGAAAGGCCTTTGGATCTTTCCAAGCTATTGGCAGTTTTGCAGTCTAAAGTAAAAGGTCTTGAGGAGGATTGGGACAAACCATCTACAATATTTAGCACTACAAACCACATTGCCCAAGATCTACCCCAGATCCAATAATCCTGAAAGTCGGAATGTGGATCGTTGCGTCATCTAATCTCTCAAACCCCAGTCATACACCAATCCTACAACGGGGCAGGTGCGGTCTCAAAAACACCTCTTGGAAGGGAGTTTGCCAGTTTTTGATAATTTGTTATGATATTATCATATTAAATTATCATACTTTTTATGACTACAATATCAGTACCCCTTACCCCAGAACTCGCAAAGTTTGTTGAAGAAGC
>DALYES010000084.1:504-2483 GCA_031972435.1 Minisyncoccota bacterium | reverse complement strand
AGCGACAAAAAGTACTGGTCTCACCAAGTCTGACATAATGCGTCAAGCGCTCACTCTCTATGCAGAAGAACAAGCGGTGCGTAAAGTACTCCTTGCTGCAAGTGAACCATCTCTTAAAGGTGATTTGCGTGAACTGATGAGCAAAATCAATTAGCATGATCATCAGCTATAAACCGTCTTTTGTCCGAGAGTTTAAAAAATTACCTGTTGAATTACAGGAGGAAGCTTTGGAGAGAATTGATCTTTTTAAAGAGGTTGAAAATCATAAAAAATTAAAGGTTCACAAACTCAAAGGGAGACTAGGGGACTTCTACAGTTTCTCTGTCACGTACTCACACCGTATTGTATTCAATTATGAGTCAAAAGGTGAGGCGGTACTCATCTCAATCGGAGACCATGACATCTACAAAAAGGGAATAGCAGAGTAGGGGAGCAAAATTGGAATATACCTACCCGCATCACCCAACCGCTCAAACCCCAGTCGTACAGCAGAGAGAGGGGCAGGGTAGTTCTCACCACGAGTTATTTCTTCCAACGACGGTGCTCAGATACAAATAAAAAATCGCCCGGGGTTTCCCTCGGGCGATTCATTCTAAATTTTATTTTATGTATGAACCGCACTCTCCCATAACACCTCAAACTGCATGCGTTGCAGGGCGTAGAACTCAGAACTATCAACAATGAAACCAAATGTCTCCTTACGGGACCCGAGGAACATTACCTTGTTTTTGTAAATGATGTATCCCATGCCTGTTTCCTGGGCTTTTTTTATGTAGCGACGTTGTACATCAATGTCACTTGCTTCAAATATGTGTGACGCTCGTTTCTTTTCTGTGAGTGGCCAAAGCGTGCGCATAGTGATGTGACGTTTTATACGGCGCTCATTGAACCACGTGAGAAACTCTTCACCGAGTACTTCGAGCATGGCTCCATAGGGCCAAAAGACCAGAATTTCTATGTTGTCATGCCAGAGCATGTCTTTCATGAGTTGCTGGAGTCCTACATGACCCTCAAAAAAGCGGACCTTCGGTTGGACGAGTGTGTCGTTTTGCGTGAGAGAGGGAAGTGTGGCTTTGAGAGTTTCGCGTCCCGCTTCGAGCTCTTCGATTTTGTCAGACATGAGTATCTCGAGTTGCTCTGGGTTCGTGGCAGAGAAGTAGGTCTTACCATCAATATCAAGTTCGACCACGAGACCGCGCCCACGCAAGAGCTTGAGCTGATCGTAGACCGAGGGGCGAGTGATGTTTGTACGAGCAGAGAGCATACGTGCCGTTGCATGTCCTTCACGGAGCAGGGAAAGGTACACCACCTGTTCAGGGTCATTGAGGCCGAGCTCAGTGAGAATATTTTTTAGTGTATCCATACACACAAGTGTAGTACTTTTGTCGAAAGTCGTCAACAAATTATCAAAAAATAGAAACGAGGGTATCCTCATGACAGTTCAGTTCTTTGAAATGTGATGCGTCACATGACGTAGCTGAATATGCCCCTGTGAAGACAGGGATACACCAATTGTTCACGAAAGGAGGTGCACCATGTGCGCCAAACAAGCTTCTGTTTTTACTGCCAAATCCGTCCGTTCCGTTGCCACCCTGGAAGATAGGGTTGCAGCAAGCATCATGAATCGCTCGTTCACTATTGATGGCGACTTCGTTCGTCAGGCAGTGAATGGTGCGATTATGAGTTACAAGGGACGTTCGCCCCGTCCGGCACTTGATGCTCATGGTATGTTTCAGGCGACTGATCTTGACCTCCTGTCCTTCCTGGTGCCACTTATGGAGCGCCGGGCAGTGGTTGAGATTCCCGTGTACGAGAATCGTCGTCAGCGTGTTCGTAAAGAGTACGAGCGTAAAATCGGTCACAACAGCTTCGGTAGAGTGACTGGTCTGACGTCCAATCAGGATGTCTTCTCGTTCTCCGTTCGCCTCTTCGATCAGACCATCGCGGTGTGCGATGCGAAGACTGAAGCAGAAACGATC
>DALYES010000084.1:0-494 GCA_031972435.1 Minisyncoccota bacterium | reverse complement strand
CGGTGCGAATCGCAATTACATGCTGGTCGATGTCGATGGTTCTTGGCACCGTGGTTGGAAGGAAATCGTTTTCAATCCAACCGCTACAGAGAACGCCTTCCTCACCGAGTATGGCTTGTGGACAGATAACACCGTTCGCTTCCAATACTACGTGCATCCGAATCGTCGGCAGAGCATCTACGGTGCTCCCTACCTGCGGTTGAAGTTGCTGTCCGCTCGACTGTCTGATGAAGCTTCGTTCTATCGGAGTGAAGTGAAGCGTCTCGAAGCCCTGGGCTTTACGCTTCCGGAAGACGTCAAGGGTCCAGCAGGTGCGGTCGAAGCGGTGGGGAGTACCCGGTCGATCCAAGTCGAGACCATGGAAATGGTCTTCGACATGCCGAACTTCTCTGGTGCGTATGTGCCGGTGGTCGCTTCGGAAGCCGGTCTCTGCGAAGCGTATCTGCGTCAGAAGTACCTGACCCACACACTGCGTCCGTTCGTGCAGTTCGTGG
>DALYES010000083.1:0-4080 GCA_031972435.1 Minisyncoccota bacterium | reverse complement strand
GTCTTTCTGATTGAATGCAACTCCGCCAATGGGAAAATCAGGACCTTTCACAAACTGAAGCAAGTCATTCGTGGATGCCTCGGGATTGTCGATGAGGTGTTCGACTGCAGAAGCGACTTCGCGGAGATTGTGTGGAGGAATGTTGGTCGCCATACCCACTGCAATACCGAGTGTTCCTGCAAGGAGGAGATTGGGAACAGCAGCGGGAAGTACTTCTGGTTCTTTTTTTGTACCATCGTAGTTTGGTCGCCAATTCACGGTATCTTTTTCCAAATCACGAAGGATTTCCTCAGCAATTTTTGACATCTTCGCTTCGGTGTATCGGTACGCAGCGGCAGAATCACCATCAATGGAGCCAAAGTTTCCCTGTCCCAAGACGAGTGGGTAACGTGTCGTAAAGCCCTGCGCAAGCTTCACCATAGCATCGTATACAGACGCATCACCGTGTGGGTGAAAGCTACCGAGCACATCTCCCACAACCGTCGCTGATTTTTTGAAACGTGCGCCTGAGGTAAGGCCGTTGAGACGCATTGAGTAGAGGATACGACGGTGTACCGGCTTTAAGCCATCTCGCACATCGGGGAGTGCACGTTGGGTGATGACCGACATTGAGTAGTCAAGGTAGGACGTGCGCATTTCATCAATAATGCTCTGTGTCACCACATTGTGGTGCTCAAAAATAGGCAGTGCTTCCTGCTTTTTTGGGCTACTGCTGTCTCCTGTGTTACTTTTTTTCTTTGAAGGCATACGTTTACGGATGTGTTATATCGAAATGATACTAATGTCTGAATCTGGGGGATTATACCACACTATTCAGGACGGTGTGGTGTGCACAAACACATTCTCTGCTCCCTTTCCACGAGCCCAAGGTGAACATGCACCTATTATTCAGACGAATGATTCGTCGTCGTACCAATGAGAATTATTCGTGGAACATCGACACCAGTTGAGCTTGGTGTGGGTGTTGTCGTAGAAGATGGAGAAACGCTCTCAGAAGATGTTGAAGTTAGGGGGTCACGAGAGGTGGCATTTGCCTCACCAGAGGTGAGTGTCTCATCGGATACACTATTAGTAATTGATGCTTGTTGTTTTTGTGGAGATAACTCATCAAACGATGAATTCTCTTTAAGCGTTTGCTTTGCTTCTTGCATCGCCTCTTTATTCGATTGAAAAATGTTCCCGAGTTGTGATCTTGTATCAGAGAAAAATGATCCAATTCCCTTTTTCTCAGTGACCTGTGTTGGTTGTTCGAAACCTTCACTCGTATCGTTCAGTGAGATTGTTTCTCCCAAACGCGCAGGAAGTGTTGTTATCCATACGAGCGCAATAATGCCCGTGATACCACCGGCTATTACTACAGAATAGTGTGACTTCTTCTGTCTGTCTCTTGTTTGTATGTGTTCGAGTATGCGCATGACATTAACTGTTGAGTACAATGATTTCACCCTCCATATCGAGGAGATCTTTTTTCTTTACCGTCAGTTTATCAACAGGCTTAACAGGATCGACTCCTTCCTCCTTGAAAAATGCTTTGAGAGCGGTATCCGAATAGTGCATTGGAATAATACAGTGCGCCTGAAGCTTCGTCCCAAATTTGCTCGCAGCGGGCACGTCGAGCACATCACCACCCCCAATTGGGACAAAAAGAATATCAATATCATCGAGTTCGCCAAGAATTTGTGAATCGATTGTGGTACTGCCGAGAGCGCCTAAAAATACGATATTAATCCCTTCGAGCGTGACTTGGTATATAGTGTTGTACCGCTTGATGTGCTCATACACAGTCTCTACTCCATACCCTCGTACGGTCACCTCACCCACCTCGTACTCTCCTGGACCATCAATAATAAAGGGTTGTTTAGAACCATACGCAAGTTCTTCAGTTCCATTAAAATCGGGGTGCTGTAAAGAAACAAATGCTATATCTGCTCCAAAACGAACCGATGACAACTTTGATTTTTTTGAAATTGGGTCAAAGACGAGTGTCGTGTTGCCAAATGACACCTTAAAACACTGACCTCCATGGTGTGTGATAATCATAGTGGCTCTATGATACTAGAATGACGGTCATTCGCAAAGTATTTGCTATGAGGCGGGTATTAAAAAAACCGGAGCAAGCAAATTGCACTCCGGCTTTTAGCAGAATAATGACATCAAACGGCTTCGAAATAATACCCACTCCATTCGCACTCGCCGATGATTTTTCCATTTCTGCTTTTAAGTCTCAGAAACTGGTGGTGTAGAGAAATATCTCTCAATGACTTCATGCCATATGGACATTTTTCGTTTGGATGAATTTTCCCACACGTACAACCCCCCTGTGATATCTCCCGTACACCATCAACGACAAAAGGGCCTCTCCCATATTTTTTGAGATGTTTTTTGACTATCATTTCAGGAGTCGGAATACTACCATCTGAATCACCTCCTTTCTTAATTCCTCTCTCTTTATGTTCGCTCTTATTGTGTTTTTTATGATCCTCAATCACCCCAACAATAGTGATGTCAAAACGCACTTCTTGCCCTTTGATAAACTGTTTTGCGATTTTGGGCATTTCCTGTCCTTTTCTGCTCGTGAAATGTTACAATGTACAAAATTCAGTAAATATTATAACACGGTTTTAGAAATTATACAATTTTCATTCGATTTCAAAAAAACCATGCGATGGACCTAAAAACCTAGACGTTTTTCTATTTTGTAGTACACTCTACCCACCTCACAAGGTATTTATTAGTTCTAACGGCATGAGGGTAATCCCACTTTCGAGCACACGGCTACGAGACACGGTTTAAGCGGACACCCATCGCCGATATAAAATAACATGTCAGAAGAACACGTATCGGTTTTAGACCGAATCGCTTCTGCAGTGCGCGGAACAACTGCTCCAGCAAAAAAAGCTGTTGAACAGGACGAGAAGCAAATTGCAGCAGAAGAAGCTCGTATTAAAAGCCCCATGAACAAACTCGTCGAAGGAAGTCGATCTCGTCGAGGGTAAAGTGTCCGCCATAGGTCGTGCGCGCGTGTACGTTGAAATCGTGCCATTTGGTGCAGGTCTCATCTTTGGACGTGAGTTCATGAATGCTCGTGACATTCTCCGCAAAGTCTCAGTGGGAGACACCATTGCCGCAAAGGTGGTTGACGCAGGGAATGAAGATGGCTACATCGAACTTTCACTCAAAGAAGCGCGTCAAGCGCTCATCTGGAGTGATGCTGAGGATGCGGTGAAAAAGCAGACCGTTATGTCGCTTCTTGTGAAAGAAGCAAACAAGGGTGGTCTTATTATCAGCTGGCAAGGTATCCAGGGCTTTCTCCCTGCATCACAACTCTCGGCAGAGCACTACCCACGGGTGGAAGATGGTGATAAGGACAAGATCCTTTCTGCACTCAATGACCTTATCGGAAAATCACTCAGTGTTGTGATGATTACTGCCGACCAAAAAGAAGGCAAGCTCATCTTCTCTGAGAAAGGTCCACAGGAAAAGGATGAAAAGGAACAGAAAGTAAGTCGGTACAATGTAGGCGATTCACTCAATGGAACGATTACAGGTGCCGTCGATTTTGGTGTCTTTGTAAAACTTGAAGAAGGACTCGAAGGACTCGTACATATTTCAGAACTTGACTGGGGCCTCGTTGAGGACACACGTTCTCTCTATAAAGTTGGAGAACAGGTCAAAGTGAAAGTGATAGAAGTGAAAGACGATAAGATTTCTCTTTCAATTAAACAACTCAAAGAGAATCCATGGGTTGGTGCAGCAAAGAAGTACCACAAGGATCAGATTGTCCAAGGTGTTATCATCAAATATAACAAGCATGGCGCACTCGCTTCGATAGAAGAAGGTGTTGCTGGACTCGTACACATTTCTGAGTTTGCAACTGAAGCAGAGCTACGAAATGCACTCTCTCTTGGTCAATCATACGAATTTACCATTACGCTCTTTGAACCAAAAGAACAGCGCATGGCACTTTCGTTCAAAAAGAAAGAAAAATAAAGAGCGCAAGCGTGAGAAGTGATCAATGTCACTTCGCAAGAGGTGAGATGTGCTGATGCACATCGCAAGACCTTCAGTGATATTTTGAAG
>DALYES010000082.1:0-4156 GCA_031972435.1 Minisyncoccota bacterium | reverse complement strand
CACCCCACCCTCGGGGTGGGTACTTTTTCGTTTTCATTTCATGAAAAACGAAAAATCTCTTACAGAGACTGTTCAGGTTGTATGACAATTTCTCCTTTTAGTCGAAATTATCGACAACCTTTTACGAAGCTCCACGTATTCGCTTCTCACCCCACCCTCGGGGTGGGTACTTTTTCGTTTTCATTTCATGAAAAACGAAAAATCTCTTACAGAGACTGTTCAGGTTGTATGACAATTTCTCCTTTTAGTCGAAATTATCGACAACCTTTTACGAAGCTCCACGTATTCGCTTCTCACCCCACCCTCGGGGTGGGTACTTTTTCGTTTTCATTTCATGAAAAACGAAAAAGTCCCCACCCCGAGGACCTTTACGTTAGACTTTCATTTGTAGTGCGTACATGCACTCACCCTTCTAGTATAAATTTCTTATACACTGTGTGCAAGTGATTATTGCACCACTTTTACTTTTGATTTCGGATTTGCTGCTTTTTCTGTGATACCGAGATTTGTACTCACCATACTTTGCATAAATTGCTCTGCCTCAGCTTTGAAACTTGGAATATCTTCGGCTGCCTTTTTGAGTACTGCAATAGCTCCGGCAGTATCACCCGTTTCATTGAGAATGTACGCGAGGCTTGTACGTTCCTCTTTGGCATCTGGTTTTTGAGCGATGCGAATATTGAGGAGCTCGATGAGAAGTGGGTACTGCTTTGTTGAGTACGCTGCTTGTACAGAATAGTCACTCATTGCGAGTGCACGTTTCTGGTCGTCAGTCTGTATCAGCTCGTTCACAATGTCCATCTTCCCCGCATAGAGCGCACTCATTGCATACAGCACTCGTGGCTCTGTAAATTGTGGCCCGAGGTCGTAGGCCTCTTTAAAGAGGGCGAGAGCACCCTCGGTGTTCTGTTTCTGTAATTGTGCAAATCCCTGCTCAAAAATAATAATCTGTTTTTTAGGTGAGAGCTTTCGAGCACTCTCAAGATGCTCAATTGCCTTATCAATGTCTCCCGTCGCACGATAGAATGAGCTGATAAATACCTCAACACGAGCGTCTCCCGGTTTCTCTGCTTCTTGCTTCAACAGTTCTTCCTCAACACGCGCTTTAAACTGTTGCTTTATTGCATCGGGTACATTTTTATCTTGTAAGATACTCTGTGCCTTCTGTGTCATTTGTTCACGAATTTCTTGCGTCCCGAATGAATTGTTCGCGAGCGCAATATCAAATTGCTTTAACATTTCCGCTGGATCGTTCGTACGAAATGCTTGAATAATGTCTCCTGCTGCCTGTATAGCGGGGACATTGACGTAGTACACCGTCACAAAGAGGAGTACTCCCACGACCGGCGTGACTACCTGTTCAACAATACGTATGTCCACCTTATACTTCACAAGTGACGGACACGGTACGGCTACTCGTGCGTGGATAAATGCGAGTATTGTTCCATAGAAGATGTAGCTCACAATATTGTCAAACACAAAGATGTTGTGGATGAGATACCCTGCAAGGAGTCCCAGGAGGACCCCTCGTTCAATAACCGAAAATGTGTGGTCATCGCTCCGGAAGAGCGGTCGAAAGAATAGGTAGTAAATTGCTGAACCCAGAATAGAGAAGTACGCCACGAGTCCAAGCACACCACCTGCAATGAGCCAATCCATCACAATGTTGTGCACGCGGTCAAACCACGCCTCTCCCTCGTGCAACTCAGGTCGATAGTACTTGTTGAAGACGTAATTGTAGTTGCTCTGCCCCCACCCAAGGAGTGGGCGCTCTTTCACTCCTTCAAACGCCATATCCCAAATCTTAAAGCGATTTCCTCCTTCTGAGAGTGAAATTGTCGCAATACGCTGGAGGTATGGATTATTTTGAATGAATGATGATTCCTTAAAGGTAATGAACAGTGCAACGACAGCGACAATGGTGATGATACCTCCCGCTGCAAATTTTCGAACCTTTGGATATTCTCGAGCGAAGAGTGCAATGTATGTTGCCATGATGAACGACCCGCCCACGAGACCGAGCATGGTACCGCGCGTTGCTGTTTGTATGAGGAGGTAGATGAAGAGTAGTGCAAGACCACCATACACAAGACGTGCTCCTTTGCTTTTTGTACGGAAGAGCATAAAGAAGGTAATGAAGATATGGAAGAGCATGTATATAGCCATGTACGCGGAATTCCCCAAGGTTCCATCAAGACGGAGTCCTCCCTGATTGATGGTGATATTTCCCGAGAGCTGTGCAAATGCGTAGAGTGAGAGCACTACCGCAACACCAATTGTGGTGATAAAAAATCGATTCCACACTTTCTCGGTCGTGAGCACCGTCCCTGCGACAAGCATACGCTCAAAATTACTCCAGAAACTTGCCTGTGGAGATTCACCAAAGAGGTCGGCAAAAAACATGACGACGAGCAGTGCTCCGAAGCTCGCAAGAATCCATGAAAATTTCGGTCGATACAGTGGTTCGTAGAGCGCAAGAATGATCCATCCTGCAAAAATAATTTCAACAATAATTCTAAAGGTAAAATTCTTTCCCGTAATGAATGGAAAAAACATTGAGTTAGAGATAATGAGTACTATTGCTGGAATAGCAAAGATTCCCGCGTAAACAAGTCCTTTTGTAATATCTTTCATAATGGTGAAAACTATACCATGTACACCTACAGATAGAAAAGGTCAAAAAACGATGCAAAAAGCCACGGTCGCCTCTGGCGACCGTGGCTTTTTGCATCATTTCCTACCGCTTAATTAAAATTCCGCGCTCATAGAGATACCTGAGAATCGATTCCACGAGTTCTTCGGGGGTATTTTCTTCTGTCTTTGCAATGAGTTCTGGCGCTTCGGGACTCTCGTATGGGTCGTCAACACCCGTGAAGTTCTTGATGAGCCCCAATCGCGCTTTCTCATACAGACCTTTTGTATCGCGTCGCGCACACTCATCTATGGAAGTGTCGACAAAAATCTCCATAAATTCGCCGTAGTGTTCAATACGATTTCGCACATAGCGCCGTGCTTCTCGGTATGGAGCAATGAGAGAACAGATGACAATACCGCCGTGGCGAACAATCTCACTTGCGACAAACCCCACACGCTTCACATTTTCATCTCTATCTTCCTTTGAGAAGCCAAGGCCCTTTGAGAGATGGTTGCGAATTTCGTCACCATCGAGGAATGTGATTTCACGGTCTTGTAATTCTTGGAGTCGAGCGAGCAAGAGCTGTGCGAGCGTCGATTTTCCCGAGCAAGAAAGACCTGTGAAGAAAAAAGTAATGCCTGGACGAGTATCTCGTTTCACGCTCTCGCGCAAAATGTGAATACTCTCCTTAAATGAAAACCACTCAGGAATGTCTTCTCCTTCACGAAGACGACGTCTGAATTCTGTCCCTGAAATATTTTCGATTTCATCATCAGATTGTACTTCATGTGCTGCAAGGTACTTCTCACGCTTTTTTGAATACGCGAGTTCATCTGAGTCAACAATAGTAATACCAACCTCATCAGCATGTTTGAGTGCGAGCTCACGCGCCTCATACGGGCCATAAAAATCTTTTCCGTCACTTCCCTTTCCAGGGCCCGCATGGTCACGTCCCACGATAAAATGCGTACATCCGTAATTCTTGCGAATAATGGAGTGCCAGACGGCCTCTCGTGGGCCCGCCATGCGCATCGCAAGGGGTAAGAGCGAGAGTTCAGTAAAATCCTTTCCGTACGTGTTACAGACCACGTTATACGTACGTACACGGGTCACGTAGTCAATATCCCCCGGTTTGGTCATACCGACGACTGGGTGCACGAGAACGGGGGCACCTATTTTCTCACTCGCCCGTTTGACGAGCTCAAAGTGAGCACGGTGCATTGGGTTACGTGTCTGAAAGCCGACTACCTTGTCCCACCCCCGTTCTTTGAAAAGATTTTTGAGCTCTGCGGGAGTCTTGCGAAATTGTTTGAAATCATGACGCACGGGGAGTGCTATTTTTGTCACTGGACCTCCAATGTACGTGTCCTGCATTTCGTCGAGCACATACTGCACACCGGGGTGTGTTTTATCTTTCGTCCCGTACACACCGAGCACTTCCTTCTCTTTATCGGGAGTAAAGCGCGATGTCACATCCATTGTGGCAAGCGGATTTCCAAATGGATCACAGAGGAGGATGCG
>DALYES010000081.1:3860-4206 GCA_031972435.1 Minisyncoccota bacterium | reverse complement strand
CGGTTCGACAGTATACTATACTGTCTCACCTCCACCACCAGAGCTAACCGCGCATATGAATCAACGAACAGGGAAAGTATAACGAAAATATCCCAATATGCAACAAGAAGGAGAGAGTACGGTATACTCATCAACATGTTTTCAGAAATTCACTGTGTCGTACAGGGTAAGGTGCAACGTGTTGGTTACCGTGATTTTATTGACGTGTATGCGAAGGAGCATGCGCTGTATGGATGGATTAAAAATAATGAAAATGGTTCAGTGGAGCTCGTGTTGCAGGGAATGCCCGATGAACTCAAAGAGTGTATTGAAATACTCAATCAAGGATCGCTTCTCGCGCGCGTTG
>DALYES010000081.1:2432-3850 GCA_031972435.1 Minisyncoccota bacterium | reverse complement strand
AATTGATTGGCGTTCTCCGGAAAAGATTTTTGATGAGTTTAAGGTGCTCTAGCAATTAAGGAACACAGTGACTATAATTACTGAGTAGTTAGTTATTCTTCCACAAAGAAGAATAACTAACGAAGGAACTTCAAGGTATTGCAACCATTCGATTGTAGAGTAAGTAATACTGTGAAAGTCGTATTTTTTATATGAATGAAGAAAAGCTACCACAGTGTGTCGGGTTCATCATGGATGGAAATCGTCGATGGGCGAAGGCACAAGGACTTCAAACGCTTGAGGGGCATGCACGGGGGTACAGTGCACTCAAAAACATCATCAGCGCGGTGCATCGTGCAGGTATACCGCACATGGTGTGCTATGCATTTTCAACGGAGAATTGGAATCGTGCTGAGGAAGAAGTGGGGTATCTCATGACCCTCCTCAAGAGGGCACTCAAAGAACTTCCGAAAACACTTGCAGAAAAAGGGAAGCGAATCAACGTGCGTATTATTGGTGAGCGGACTCGTTTGAGCCATGACATACAAGAAGCAATTCGTGACGTGGAGGCAAAAAATACTGACACCCCCGAACTCACCGTATGGATTGCACTTTCGTACGGCGGGCGCGCCGAGATAGTGGATGCAGTGAATCGAGGGATTAAAATCGGCGTACCCGTCACCGAAGACACCTTTGCCACGCTCCTCTGGACGAACAGTATGCCTGACCCAGACCTCATTATTCGGACGAGTGGGGAACAGCGCATTTCTAATTTTCTCCCCTGGCAGTCCGCATACAGTGAGCTCTTTTTTGTCGATACGTTATGGCCTGACTTTGGAGAAACTGAATTTCAGAGTATTCTAGAAGAGTATGCAAAACGACAACGTCGCCGTGGCACCTGATATTGAAGTCCTCTATGAGGATGAAGACTGTGTGGTTATCAATAAACCTATTGGAATGCTCGTCCATAATGATGGGCGAAGTAGTGAGCCCACCGTGGTGGATTGGCTCCTTGCTCGCGCGCCTTTGGCGCGCGGGGTTGGCGAAATAGGATTTACTCAGAGTGGAGAGCCCCTCGAACGTTCTGGCGTCGTGCACCGACTCGACCGAGATACGTCTGGCGTGCTCATTCTCGCAAAGACTGAGTCAATGTTTGGGCATCTCAAATCACAGTTTCATGACCACCATGTGCGCAAGGAGTACCGCGCATTTGTCTATGGCACAATGAAAGAAAAATGGGGAACAATTAACCGCTCTATCGGAAGAAACGCAAAAGACCATCGACTCAGGTCGGCAGAACGGGGCGCATACGGGACTCTTCGTAGTGCAGTAACCAACTGGGAGCTCATTG
Source organism: Minisyncoccota bacterium (assembly GCA_031972435.1). Taxonomy (GTDB): domain Bacteria; phylum Patescibacteriota; class Minisyncoccia; order Phycocordibacterales; family UBA918; genus Damh-18. The sequence goes on along the minus strand of DALYES010000081.1, from coordinate 2,520 downwards.
CTCAGTCAAAAACCCATGCATACCTCAAAGTACTTCCAAAGACAGGGCGAACACACCAAATTCGTGTGCACCTCAAGGCAGTCGGGAG
>DALYES010000081.1:0-2422 GCA_031972435.1 Minisyncoccota bacterium | reverse complement strand
CGGGAGGCCGATTGTGGGTGATACCCTCTATGCACCTGAAGCATTACTGCGAGGCGATTCACTTGGTTTTGCCCGGCTCGCTCTCCACGCACACTGTCTTCGAATCGTATTCCCCGATTTGAAAGAACATACATTTTATGCCCCACTTCCTGCTGATTTTGAACGCGCGCACGAAGCTATTGCGACCGTATGATTACTGTGTTAAAGTACAGCACACTTTAGAAAAGGGGGTTTGGAAACGTGGAGTAGAGTAGTAACCGCATCGTTATACATATTTATGAATACAACATTAGCAGGGATTACAGTTTCATCTGTAAACATGGAAGACCGAAAGAACCTTGATATCAAGGCGGGTGACACCGTGCGTGTGCACCAGAAGATTGAAGATAAGGGAAAGACACGCATTCAGGTGTTTGAGGGGCTCGTGCTCTCACGCAAGCACGGCAATGAAGCAGGGGCTACCTTTACCGTACGAAAAGTGGTGGATGGCATCGGTGTTGAGAAAATTTTCCCACTCTACTCTCCACGCATTGATAAAATTGAAATTCTTCGCCGAAGTACGGTGAGACGAGCAAAACTCTATTACATCCGTGAGAAAGTATCTCGAGAGATTAAGCGTCAAATGCGCCGTATGCGTCTCATGAACATTTCAACAGAATCGGAGATTGAGGTAAAGGCAGGACGAGAGAAGAAGGCAGCTGAGGATGCAGCAACAGAGGCTCGTCTCGCAGAAGAAGCAAAGGCTCAGGCAGAAGCGGAAATCGCACGACAGGCAGAGGAAGCGGTCATTGCTGAAGTAGTGGTTGAAGAGACTCCAGTCGTAACAGAAGCGGAAGTTGTTGCAACAGCAACAGAAGCAGAAACTCCAGCAAAGTAAATAATTTGAAAAAGCACGCGACTCTATAAAACGCGTGCTTTTTTGTTCTCAAGGTTGCAAAAGCTCAAAAAATCTTTACAATGACTAGGCTTTGAATAAAAGCATAGAGATGCCCAGGTGGCGAAATTGGTAGACGCACTACCTTGAGGTGGTAGCACCCGCAAGGGTATGCTGGTTCAAATCCAGTCTTGGGCACCATGGTATAGAAAACAACCTTACGAAAGTAAGGTTGTTTTCTATAGAACGCAAACTGCTTTGCGTTCGTACCATGGTGCCAAGCGGAGCAATGTCTTTGTTTTTACAAAAAACAAAGACTGCGAGCTCGGGTGAGAAATAGGACAGGACCCATTTCGCAAGAGGTTGTTGATATTTTGAGGTACGAAAAATATCGTACAACCTGAACTGACGCCATGACCCCCTCCTGCTACGATAAAGGCGATGGTGTATACGCACCATCGCCTTTATCAGTGTAACCAAGCATACTATGTATACCCTTGGTATCGATCTCCACAAGAAATCAAGCGTGTGGATGCTCATCGATGAACAAAGAACCGAGCTCTGGAAAGAGGATGTCCTCTGTCATCCAGACTATATTACCATTGCACTTAAAAACATTCCTGTACCACTCACCTCCATACAGGTAGCCATTGAACCTGTTGCAGGATGGAGATGGGTCTCCGGAATACTCGAAGATGTTGGTATGGATGTCCATATCGCACACCCACGAAAGGTACAACTCATTGCAAAAAGTACCAAAAAGACTGATACCGAAGATGCACGAACGTTAGCAAACCTCTTGCTCGCAGGGTACTTCCCCGAAGCACACAAGTCAGGAGACGATATCTACCAACTCCGTCTCCTGCTTCGAGAGCGCACCTTCATTATCCGTCAGCGTACCAGTATTAAGAATCAGATACACGGTATCGCTACCACACAGGGACTCTATGCAATTAAGAGTGGTAATCCACTCTGGAAGAAAGGAAAAGCAGACATCATGGCGGGACAGAACTTCATACTGAAGCAGCTACATCATTTGGTGGAAGATTATGAGAGACGGATGATACCATTTGATGAACGTCTGCAGGAAGAACTCACAAAGTATCCTAGTGCACGACTCCTCATGACATTTCCTGGTGTGGGAGTGGTCACCGCGCTCACTATTGTCGCGGAAGTCGACGACTTCATGCGGTTCGGAAACAGCAAGAAGCTCGCAAGCTTCGCAGGATTGGTACCACGGCAGCGATCGTCTGGGGAAACGATACGCTATGGTGCAATTACGCATGCTGGGTCTGCGCCACTCCGCACCGTACTCGTTGAGACTGCTATGCGAATACGTGCGAGTAACGCACCCGAACTCTTTTCATTTGTACAACGACTCACTCCTCTCTGTGGTGCAAAGAAAGCACGAGTGGCATTGGCACGAAAGATACTCTGTATTATGTGGAAGATGGTTACGTCCAATGTTCCCTATACGCCACATACTCTTCCTTCCTCTTGCATTACGAACGTGAGTGATCTCGATACAGCTTTTGGTACATAGATACC
>DALYES010000080.1:0-4215 GCA_031972435.1 Minisyncoccota bacterium | reverse complement strand
AAGCGCGCGAATGCCTCTTTTGGAAATTCAGCAAAGGGAAGTATTTCGGGGCGTGAGTCGGGGCGAAGTATGGGGTCTACATGCGAGTGTGCTCCCGAGAGTCCTACGGCACCATCATCGCTCACGTGTATGAAGACCGCACGTGCCCTGCTCATTGTGTGTATCAATAATTTTTTGAGAATGGTACTCCGAAGTGAATTTTTGAGAGACACCCTGTCGCCGATACGCATGAAAATGGGAACGTGAGAAATAAAGGAGAAGAGAAGTACGGGTAGTTCTACGGACGGCCCATTTTGGGTGTAGATGACATCCGCATGCCCTGCGTGTTTCTTGAGTGCCACGAGGAAACGGAACAGACGAATGGGGAGCAGTGAAGATTTTTCTACCGTGGCGATAGTGACTCCCGTAATCACCTCGGGGAGGTGCCCGTAGGTGAGAATAGTGACCGCGTGGGCTCTTGCGAGACGCGTCGCGAGCTCTTTCACATACGGGGCGAGCTCCGCAATGTCGGGAGGATAGAGTGGGGTGACGAGAAGAATACGCATACAGATACTATACCAATATTTTAAACGATAGGCATAGAGTACAACCATTTTGCGGATTGAATAGTTTTAGTTCGACAGGAAGAATAGGGCATATTAGTATTACAGGAATGGAATCCGCAATTATTCTCGACGGGAATCTGAAGAGCGCACTCTCGTGCGTGCGGTCACTTGGCGAACGGGGAATTATGGTGAGTGTGGGGGCGACTCGTGAGACAGGAATGGCGCTCCATTCGCGCTATGCGACCGCACGTTTCACCTACCCCTCACCGTATTCATACCAGAAGGATTTTGTTGAGGCGATAAAAAACGAAGCCAACCGCCTTGGCGGGAAGCCTGTAGTGTATGCACTCAGTGATGCAACGTTTCTCTCCCTATATGCATACCGCGAAGAGTTGGGTGCGTGCATGACCCTTGTTTTTTCCGAGGAAAAATCCATTGAAATTGCATTCGATAAAGCAGCGACGTACTCACTCGCCCACATTTCTGGTGTACACACGATTCCCACACTCATGCCCGCATCACGTGAAGAAGTACGAAGACTGAGTTCAGAACTTACGTATCCGGTGGTGGTAAAAACACGGAAGAGTGTGAGCTTTAAGGATGGTGTGGGGGTATTTGGTACAGCCTCGTTTGCAGAGACCCCTCTAAAACTTGAAGAATTATTTTTTCAGATTACTGAACAATGTGGAGAGACACCACTTGTACAGACGTGTGTATTCGGTGAAGAATACGGTGTCGAGATGTTGGCGCATAAGGGGAAACCATTTGCCATAACCGTACATCATCGTCTCCGCTCGCTCTCACCAACTGGAGGAGCCTCGGTACTCAAGGAAACAGTTGGAGAAGGAGACTTGTACAGTGAGCTCCGTGGGTATGCAGAGATACTCGTCCGCAAACTCTCGTGGTCAGGGCCTATTATGGTGGAGTTCAAAGTCGATAGTGATACCCGTATGCCGTACCTCATGGAAATTAACGGACGATTCTGGGGGTCACTCCCGCTCTCGGTCGCTGCGGGGGTCAACATTCCATACCAATACTTCATGTACGCAACAAGCGGTAAGGCACCACAGCACCTGACTCTTGCACGAGACGGCATTATTTCCACTCACCGAATGGGAGATGCGAAGCACCTCCTATCGGTATTTTTTAAACGAGATAGTATGCGGAAGGTGTTGTACCCGAAGCGTATGAGCGCGCTCCATGATTTCTGTATCCTCCCCAAAGGCACCGTGTCCGACGTGTGGCTCTGGAAGGACCCAAAGCCCGCACTCATGGAGATTGTTGATACGATCAAAAAACTCCTTCACAAAAAATAATTTCCGCATTTACCGTATACGTTACAGGTGGACGATAAAAAGTAAGTATATGGGAGGAAGAAAAGAGGTCTACGGATTTGAACTCCGATTATTTTCATTTTGTTTTTTTACCGTATACGTAACAGGTGTACAATACACGGTAAATGAAAAATATGAAGGGAAAAATAAATATTGAACAAAAACCAAAGATAGGTCCCGTCGGAGAGGCGATTATTGCGAGTATTGCAGTTGTTGGAGTAGTTTCAATATTCGCGCTATTTCCTGGAGTAACGTGCGTCATTGCGCCATTCATCAAAAAGAAGAACTATCCTAGAAAACAAACTATTCAAAATAGTATTGAATCGCTTCTACAAGCGGGACTCGTGAAAAAATACATAAGAACGGGACAGTCACATTACAGCTTACTCAAAAAGGAAAGTGGGAGGCATTACTGCGAACAAAATCTTTTGATGAGAGAAAAGAAAAATGGGATATGCTCTGGAGAGTTATTATTTTTGACGTGCCACAGACAAAAAGTAAATTGAGACATGAACTACGACGAGCAGTGAAATTGTATGGATTTAAAATGATTCAACAGAGTGTCTGGGTATACCCGTACGCGTGTGATGATTTTGTGGGGATTCTTAAGAAACACCTTGGCTTGTCACATGATGTTTTGTATATGAAGGTTGCATTTATTGAAAATGACAAACAATTACGTAAGGAATTTGAATTGAAGTGATTTTTGATACTTACCGTATGCGTAACAGGTGTTATGCATACGGTAAGATGGTGAAGAGGAGAGGATGGTGAGTGATTTGGGTCATTCAGGAATGGTTTGTATTTTCTTTCACCTTCTTTGAAATGACGGTATACTCGTACCATGGAAATCACCGGTATCATGCATGCCCACTCCTCGTATTCGTACGATGCAAAAATGTCTCTCTCCGAGATTAAGGCACTGTGTCAAAAAAATGGCATTCAATTCGTATGCATGACCGAGCACACCGATGCGCTCACCCCAGAACATGCAGAGAAGTTTGTCCGTGAGTGCGATTCACTCTCTGATGATTCGTTTCTGTTCATTCCGGGATTTGAGGTACCATTCAAGGACACACACGTGCTCATGATTGGTGCGCGGACGTTTGTGAGCCAGTACGCATCTACAATTGAAACTCTACAGAAGTGGACACGCGGAGCATCGTTTGTCGTGTTCGCGCATCCGGTACGCAATCAGTTTACGGTGAGCGATGCGCTCCTTTCAGAAATTAATGCACTCGAAGTATGGAACCAGCAGTATGAGGGAAAGCGTGTACCACGCACCCGTTCACTTCGCCTCTTTGACACGTTGCGATTTCAGAAACCAGCACTCGTCGCAACCGGTGGTGTGGATTTTCATCGGGCATCACATTTTGGAGCACCGTTCATTACACTCAATGCTACCGAACTCAGCGAAATAGATATTGTGGAGAAACTCCGTATCGGTGCGTTTCGTGTCCACTCAGATGAAGCGTCGCTCTATGGTGTACTTCCAAATGCTCCCGCACTCATTCGTCTATACCGATGGAGGAGTGCCCTGTCAGTCTTTGTTATTGTGCTCGGTAAGGGGGTCAATGCACTCCTTGCCTCGTGTGGTATAGCACTTCCCAAAGGGCTCACACAGTTCGTGCGCTCGCGTGTGTAGCGATGTCACGCATCCCGGCACTCTCCATACCGTACTGCTCATGGAGTGCACGGAAGTGCTGGAGAATCTCTTCAAGGTTTCTGAAGTTTTCTTCTTGGTCAATACCCATATTGTGGGGGTGCCACCAGAGGTGAAAAATTTCACCGTGTTTTGCTGCGTGGGTCATGCTTTTTTTAATACGGCGAAGGCGAAGCCACTCAATGAAGCGCAGTGGTTTCATGTAGGGGCGGAGAAAGCGACTTGAGGGAATATTGAGGAGCCCATACACATCGGGGTGGGGGAGCGGGTACGTGTGGTGCCCACTTATGTTCACGTAGTGGTCGATGAGACGAAGTCCGCGAATGAAGAGTGATTGCTCCGAATCTTTTCGTGGTGCGTAGAGGATATGATTCTCATTCCCTCGATAGGCACGAATACCCCGTTCTTTGCAGGTGTAGAGCGCTTCGTGACTCGCTTGGTTGCGCGGGAAAACGATGGAGGTTGCGGTAATCCCATAGGTTGATGCGATAGTCTCGAATGCCTCCATGTCGCGAACAAAAATTGGTGTGTCATTTGTGTACCCGTCAATACAGTAGAAGTGAGAAAAGGTATGGTTCCCGAATTCTTGGTGAGGAGTCTCGAGTATCATGCGTACAAACGACGGACCAAAGTGATAGGGATCTGATTGTTCGTCGTCTCCAATGTGAGTGTT
>DALYES010000079.1:1354-4227 GCA_031972435.1 Minisyncoccota bacterium | reverse complement strand
GGTGGGTGCCCCCTGTATCGTATTTCTAACGACGGTACCTACACATACATGATGCGGGGTGTAGCAAATGAAGAAGCACGTTTTGAAAATAAATTGAGTGATGCAGAACAGACCGCACTATTTAAGATACTGAAAGATACAAATCTTTCGGATGTCGCCGATACCGTCTATACAGGTACCTGTCCTGCCGATAATGACGGAACCGCGTATCGATACACTATAGTATACAATGAGAACAGGTTCCGGTTTGATACCTGTGAGCAATCTCTCGATACTGTCCCACTGTTTGAAGTTCTTCAAAGATATTTTGATATGTTTGCAACTACCTATGCGATACCATAGCGTGTACGATATGATAGTGCGTATGCGCGTGTTCATTTTTTTAGTGACCTGTGTCTTCTATGCACCTATTGTGCATGCGTATGTCCCGAACCTCGTCACTCAAGAGTCACTCACTGACATCACTACTATCACAGATCCTACACTTGCACAGGGTTTTTTTGGGACACTCGCTGGATTTCCGCACACTTTTGAGATTCGTTCGACTGAGCCATTTTTACTCTCGTTACATATTCGTACTCCCAATGTTCCCTCACACACTGATACCGTTTCAGGAATTGTGATAAAGGAGGAAAAACGGGGTGTCTCAGAGGTAGCTCGGCTCAAAGCAGAAGATGCTTCATGGACAGTTCTCAATGATACGCTCACGGGTACGTCATACCGAGACGGTTCTTCATTTGAGAGAGAGCTTGAGCCCGGTGTGTACCGAGTTGAAGTGCATACCCCTGATAATGCTGAGAAATATATTCTCATGGTGGGAACACGCGAGGATATGACGATAGGGTACGGGGCGCTCATTGGTCGGCTCATTGATATTCAAAGGTTCAATGAACAGTGGATAGTGTGGGTAGTACGATCACCATATGTGTATGTACCACTGCTCATCATACTCACCTCATGTTTCGTGTGTGGCGTATGGTATAAACGAAGACGTATATCATCGAATGATGCTATACTTGAAATATAAGATTTTCTATATCGTATGCTCAATAAATTTCTGATTGTTTTAATCCCCCTATTAATTTTTGCTGGTGCATGGCATATATACTTTGGTGATCGTCAGGTTACATTGAGAGAATTCTTTCTTCCTTCAACACCAATAGTACATTTTGGTGATTTGCCTGTTCGTGTTGAAGTTGTGTCTTCACCTGAAGCACTAACGAAAGGATTGTCGGGAAGAGAAGAGATTGGGAATCAAAACGAAGGAATGTTCTTTATTTTTCCCACAACTGACCATCATGGTATTTGGATGAAAGACATGAAGTTTTCAATCGACATTGTGTGGATAGATGAAAATTTAACAGTTATTGGAATTGAGCGAAATGTTTCTCCTGATACGTATCCGCGTGTATTTCGTCCTGAAAAACCGGTGCGGTACGTCCTTGAAACAAAAGATCGGTACGTTGATTTGGTAGGTATTCGAGTAGGCCAAAAAGTTCGTGTACCCCTTGAGTAATTACAAAAGTGTTGTACAATATGAAGACGTTTGTGATCGCTCGACATTCGCTCCGCCGAGAGGCGGAGCGAATGTCGAGAGGAAAGTCCGAACACACACTAGGTTCGACCTAGAAGGGTAGCGGGTAACGCCCGTCGTGGGTGACCATAGCGTTGCGAACAGAAACGAACCGGTTAAGTCCGGCTGAAACGGCAAAATACGTACCTGTGTGCAAGGCCGTGCCCAGTGAAATAGAGTTGCTTCGCAACTCTCAGTGCTCTGCACATTTCACCAGGGAGTGCCGCATGAGCGTACTGGTAACAGTACGTCGAGGTAAATGATCACACTGGTTTTCCAGACAGAATTCGGCTTATAAACGTACAAACAAGCACCCCTACAAAGGGTGCTTGTTTGTATGATACTATATGAGGATAACGTTGAGAGAAATTTATCGATGTAATTTTTAGTATTTTCATTATGATGTCAGATGAACGTGTACGACAGGACGATCCAATTGCGATGGCGCTGTCACGATATGCACAAAATGTACTTGTTGTAATCTTTGGTCTGTTACCACTCATTTTTCTCCCCACATCAGTTGCACCGTTTGAGTATACAAAGGTGTTTATTGTGATGATTGGACTCTGTATTGCACTGGTTTTGTACAGTCTCTCGGTACTTCGGTCGGGGACCCTCTCTGTGGGTATTTCGTATCCACTCCTTGGACTTTGGGGTGTTGCTGGTGTTACGTTTCTCTCCTCCTTACTTTCAGGTGATTTTAAAGACTCTTTTGTAGGAGACCTGTTTAGCATCCATGCAACTGCGTTTGTTGCTATACTCGCACTCATACCTACCGTGTGGATACTTTTGAGGTCGAGTAAGGCATCAGTTATGCGCATGTATGTCCTCTTTGCAGTGAGTACACTTATATTGGTTGTATTCCACACACTTCGGCTCAAATTTGGAGCAGAATTCCTCTCATTTAGCGTCTTTACAAGTCCCACATCAACTCCAGTAGGAAGTTGGAACGACCTCGCACTCTTTCTTGGACTTACCATTATTCTTTCACTTATCGCCCTCGATCAAATTACGCTCACGCGGGTTGGAAAGATTCTTTTTGCTGGGGTGACACTCGTATCACTCTTCATGCTCGGTGTCATTAATTTCTTTATGGTGTGGCTCATATTGGGACTCACGAGCCTTGTCATGATTGTGTATGCACTTGGAAAAGACCGCTTCACAGGAAATCAACTTTCTTTTACCAGTATCGTCCCTACAGTAAATAGTGCTTCACTTTCGACAACACTCATTGTCTTTGCCGTGTCGGTACTGTTTGTTGTGGGAGGAGCAACACTTGGTGGAGCTATCGCAAAATATA
>DALYES010000079.1:0-1344 GCA_031972435.1 Minisyncoccota bacterium | reverse complement strand
AAGCAACTGCAAATATCGCACGCAATGTGTACCATGAAAATGCATTCCTCGGTATTGGTACAAATAAGTTTACTGACGCATGGCGCATGTACAAAGACAATGCAATCAATGTCACACCATTCTGGAATACTGAATTCAATGCTGGAAATAGCTACATCACGACATTTTTCGTCACCACAGGAGTATTTGGGGGAATTGCATGGATTATCTTTTTACTCACATTTCTTGTGACAGGAGTTCGCCGACTACTGGTTGCATCAGATAGCGATCGTATGTGGTACTTTATCGGAGTATCTTCGTTTGTAAGCGCGGTTTACATTTGGGGAATGTCCTTGGTGTATGTTCCAGGGATTGTCATCCTCCTTCTGGGTGCTCTCTGTACAGGAGTCTCTCTCTCAGCGTTTTCAGTGCTCGATGCACAGCAGTCGCGCACTATCTCATTTGGTACCAATCGTCGTTCTGGATTTATTTTGACAGTACTCGTCATTATCGTCATTATTGGTTCAGTGAGCGTCCTCTACACTGCTGGTAGACACTACTCTTCAGTGTATGCTTTCAATGAGAGTGTTCTTTCGATGCAACAGGGAAAAAGTATCGATGAGTTGGAACGTCAAGTCGAGAGTGCGTACAAGCTTTCGACAAGTGATATCTTTGCACGAAGAATTGCTGAGTATCAACTCGCTCGTATGAATGGATTGATTGCAAAGACAAGCCCGACTGATGAAGACCGAGTCCAACTTGAAAAAGTGAGCATATTGGGTATCAATGCGGCACAAGAGGCAGTAAAAATTGATAGTCAGGAACCCGAAAACTGGGAGATTCTCGGAAATATATACGGAATACTCGCGGTGATTGGGGTTGAAGGAGCGAAGGATAGAGCTCTCGAGGCATTCAATAAATCAAAGGATCTTAATCCAAAGAGCCCACTCCCGTACCTCGAAATTGCACTTGTCACGGGCCGTACTGGAGAAGTGGAGGTTGCTCGAGCGTCTATTACTCAGGCTATTGAGCTCAAACCAAATTACACCGAAGCATTTTATTTCCTCACTCAGCTTGAGATTGCAACGGGAAATGTGGAGGCAGCAATTAAATCTACACAAGCGATTATCTCACTTGAACCACAGAATCCTGCGCGCTACTATCAACTCGGAGTACTCGAAAGTGCACGTGGTGGCAAAGAAGCCGCAATCAGTGCATTCGAAAAGGCAATTGAACTCGATACCAATTATGCAAATGCACGGTACCTTCTTGCTCTTGCGTACGATATGGAGGGAAGGAGCTCGGACGCGAAAGCGCAACTTGAAGTGGTTCTCTCATTGAACCCAGGGAATCAGGAGGTGATGG
>DALYES010000078.1:0-4309 GCA_031972435.1 Minisyncoccota bacterium | reverse complement strand
ATCACGCAATGATGATGCACTCGAATGTCGTTTAGACATTCTCGCGGTTCATTGCGGAGACGCAGGGATTCGAACCCTGGAGGGCTTTTAGACCCTACCTCGTTAGCAGTGAGGCGCTTTCGACCACTCAGCCAACTCTCCATATTACTTTCGTCCGCCCTACGGGCGCTGTACACCTTGCGGATACTTTTCTGCATCTCTATTTGAAAAATATCTCGCAAAGTCTTGCAAAAGTGCCCCACACTTTCTCACCTTGCACTGGTTCGCCTAAAGGGCTCACATCGTGCATCCTGCTATCGCAGGACCAGATGAAAAGCAAAATTGTTTGCTTTTCATCCGCCTTACAGGCGCTGTACACCTTGTCGATATTTTATTTTCGGCAGACGCCTCAAAAAATATCAGTCAAGGTCTTGCGAAAGTTTCCCAGACTTTCTCACTCAGCCAAATCTCCATTGTTGTCTTTGTTTCGTCCTCGTGTGGTCACATAAGGACGCGACTACGATACCATATTTTTTTCAGTTACTAAAGTTTGCACACGGGTGAGGATTATTTTCCTCACAAATGACCTATACTTGGTGTAGGTATGAAACATACGACGAATTATCTCTCTGCTACTTCACTGAAGGACGTTTTGACTGAACTCAAGACAGGGAAGCAGGGACTCACGGAGCAAGAGGCGAGAATTCGGCTCAAACGCTACGGCCTCAATGTCATTTCCGATAAAAAAGAGCGGGGTATTGTACTCGAATTTCTCTCGCACTTTAATGATCCGCTCATTATCATTCTTCTTGTGGCTGCCGGAATATCTGCATCCTTTGGAGAAATAAAGAACTTCATCATCATTCTCATTATGGTGCTCGTGAGCGTCGTGCTCGACTTCTTTGAGGAACATTCAGCAAATGATGCAGCGAAGAAACTGAAAGAGCGAGTACACACCACCGCAACGGTCATTCGTGATGGGAAGAAACGCGATATCAATGCTTCACACATCTGTGTTGGAGACATCATTTTCTTGAGTTCGGGGGATTTGGTACCAGCTGATGCACGCATTATCGAAGCAGACGATTTTTTTGTGAATCAATCATCGCTCACGGGAGAGTCATTCCCCTGTGAGAAGAGACCATACATAACGAGAAAGGAAGGGACAGTGGAGAATGACAATGAAAACATCGTGTTCCTCGGTTCGAGTGTTGAGAGTGGTACGGCACGCGCGGTGGTCTTCCAGACAGGGAAGACAACTGAGTACGGGCACATTGCAGAAACACTCCTCAATGCAGAGCGGAAGAGTGATTTTGAAATTGGCATCACCAATTTTGGGTACTTCATCATGAGAGTTATCCTCGTCCTCGTCCTCGTCATTTTCCTCGGAAACGCAGTCATTCACAAAGATATCCTCCAATCTTTTATTTTTGCAATCGCTGTCGCTGTCGGGATTACCCCTGAGCTCCTCCCTGTGGTGATGTCAATCACCATGGCTCTCGGAGCAAAGAAAATGTCAAAAGTTGGTGTCATTGTGAAAAAGTTATCGGCAATTCCAAACTTCGGCAGTATGGATATTCTCTGTACCGACAAAACGGGGACACTCACCGAAGACAACATTGAGCTCGTGCTCTACGCAGATATTTCTGGAGAGCACGATGAGAGCGTTCTCCTCCACACCTACCTCAATAGCGTCCACCAGACTGGCGTGCGTAATACGCTCGACAGAGCCGTGCTCGCCTATAAAAAGCTCGACGTCAGTGCGTACGAAAAGACTGAGGAAATTCCGTTTGATTTTGTACGCAAGATGATGAGCGTTGCCGTGAATGGACCTGAGGGTCAGCTCCTCATCACGAAAGGGGCTCCTGAAGCGGTCATTGAAAAGTGTACGAAGTATACAAAGAAGGGGATTACGCACACACTGACCATTCCGGTGCGTAAAAAGGCGCTCGCATACTATGAGTCGTTGAGTGGTGAAGGGTACCGCGTCCTCGCGCTCGCCATAAAAACTAAGCTTCCCAAGAAAGAGAAGTACACAACTGCAGATGAAGAGAACCTTACCCTCATTGGCTTCGTCTCATTCCTTGACCCCGCAAAGAAAGACATTAAGGCAGTGCTCGAGTCGCTCCACGAGTATGGGGTTGAGGTGAAGGTCATTACGGGTGACAACGAGCTCATCACACAAAAAATCTGCAAAGATATCGATATGGAGGTGAAGGGGGTCCTCCTCGGGAAAGACATTCGCGCCATGACCGATGATGCACTCGCGGCGAAAGCTGAAGAGACAACCATCTTCGCTCGTTTTTCACCTGATGAAAAAAACCGCATCATCACCGCACTCCGCTCGCGTGGGCACGTCGTGGGGTATCTCGGTGATGGCATTAATGACGCACCGTCTCTACAAGCAGCAGACATTGGTATTTCTGTCGAAAATGCGGTGGATGTGGCAAAGGAGACCGCAGACATTATCCTCACGAGAAAGCACCTCAAACCAATTATTGACGGTGTCATCGAGGGCCGAAAAGCATTTGGGAATACGATGAAGTACATTCGGATGTCACTCTCATCAAATTTTGGCAATATGTTCAGTGTCCTCGGGGCTATTCTCTTTCTGCCTTTTCTTCCCATGTTGCCGATTCAGATTTTGCTCAACAACTTCATTTACGACATCTCACAGTTCACCATCTCGTCCGATGCAATCGATGCTGACTGGATTCAAAAACCACGAAAGTGGAATTTGGACTCCGTAAAGAAGTTCATGTATGTATTTGGCCCCGTGAGCTCGCTGTTTGATTTTTGCACCTTCTACATTCTCTTTGTCGTCTTTAATCTTGGGATGTCAGAATTTCAGACAGGGTGGTTTATGGAATCACTCGCAACGCAGGTCCTCGTCATTCATATTATTCGCACACGACATCTCCCCGTATGGAAGAGTCGTGCGAGTACCCTATTAACTTTCAGTACCGTCTCGGCAGTCGTGATTGCATGGTGTATTCCGTTTACTCCACTCGGGAAGGTATTCAATTTCACACCACTCTCGCTCCCTATTATGGGTGCAATTCTTGGACTCGTACTCCTCTACCTCGCTATCGTGGAGGTTACAAAACGAATATTTTACAAACGGTTTGGATTTTAGGTGTGTGATTAGAGCCAATCCAATAACCCCAGATACGAGGCATCAAGGACTGAAAACATGAGGCGTATTCAATATACGATGAATTTTTGAAGGACGAAGATAACGAAGTAGGTGGGGTTAGTGGATGGGCTCTTAGTGTGCAAGTGTGACACAGGTGATGGAAGCAGGGGAGTATCGCAGGAGTGCGTGTTTTGCCGATTGGAGCGTCGCTCCCGTGGTCGTGACGTCGTCAACGAGCACAAGGTGCTTGCCGGCGATGTATGATTTCGCCTTGTCCGCGACGCCGAAGGCGTCGCGGACGTTTTTTAATCGTTCGCTCCGTTTTAACTCAGTCTGAGGCCTTGTGTGTATTTTCCTAATGAGAATGTTCGTGCGTATTTCTGCACCGTGAGGAGGTACGGTTCTCTTTAGAACCTCATGGACTTGGTTATACCCCCGCGCGCGCATGCGCGCGGGGGAGAGCGGTATCGGCACCACAATATCAATCGGACGTTGTGTATCATTGAAGTAGCGGGTCATGAGTATACCGAGGAGTTCATATGCGCGTGTATTGTGATGAAATTTTGCCTCATGAATAAGTGCACGAACAAGAGCATTTTGAAATTGAGTTAGTGTACACATACCGTCACTAAACATTGGAGTATACAATTGGTTTACCTGTTCTGTCGTGAGTGTACGCACCATGAGTTCATCCGAAGATGGTGGGAAGATACAATCAAGGACAGAGGTACAGATATGTACAAGCTTCATATGAATATCCTAGCATTGAGTGCTACAATAGAATGTCACGCTATTAGTACAACATGGGATTTGATCTATCAACACTGACTACGCTCATAAAAGGAAACACGAGTACTGCTTCAGTGCGCTCAGGCGTGCTTGGTGTCGATATTGGTTCGTCTTCTATTAAGATAGTTCAGCTCAAAGATGTGAAAGGGGTACCAACGCTCGAGACCTACGGAGAATTACAGCTTGGTCCATACGAAGATATTGAGCTTGGGCGTGGAACACACCTTCCTGTACACAAAATGATTGAGGCACTCATCGATATCCTTCGTGAGGCAGGCGTTACCTCAAAGGATGTCGCATTCTCACTTTCTTATAATGCAAGTTTTACGACGATAGTCCGAGTGCCCACTATAGAACAAGAGAAACTTGGAGCAATGATTCCTATCGAAGCTCGAAAATATGTAC
>DALYES010000077.1:2066-4406 GCA_031972435.1 Minisyncoccota bacterium | reverse complement strand
GGCCTCTTTGCGAGCACCTCATTTGATAACGGATTTTTCTGGTCACGTATAGCCTTTGTTTTCTTTGCGCTCACCCTCCTCATGATTCCCAATTACTTTGAAAAGATTAAAGAGCAAACAAAAACAACCTCAAAGGCAACTGCGATACTCGTTATAGTAAACAAGGTGCTGGCAGGGGTGTCGACTATCCTCATTTTGAAAGCGACTGACCTTGGGGATGTGGCAGTGGTGCAAGCCCTCGGTGGACTCCAATTTGTATTTATTTTAATTCTTGGTTTGTTTTTGAATTCCAAGACCAATTTAGTCATGTTGCTAAAATTACCAACACGACACAATCCTCAAAAAGGCTCTTTTTGTTGCTGTCATTAGTGTCGGTTTTCTTGTATTATTTAAGTAATGAAAAAATGGTTCATTCGCACACTCATCGGTGTGGTGGTTTTACTTGCGTGTTTGACAGTGGTATTTTTTGTACTTGCACGGAAGGATGAGCCGGCACACATTACCTACGGTATTTCATACAACGTACCGTACGTCCTTGAACTTGGGCTTGATAAGGATGAAGTTTTTGACGCTTTTTTGAATGATCTTGGTGTGCGCAACCTTCGTTTGAGTGCGCATTGGACACTTATCGAACCAGAGCGCAATCAGTATGATTTTGAGTGGATGGATACAGACATAAAGAAAGCTGAGAATGTCAATGCACACGTCATTTTTGGGGTAGGTCGTCGACTACCGAGGTGGCCTGAGTGCCATATTCCACATTGGGCACAAGAACTTCCATGGGATGAACAAAAAGAAGAAATTCGTGAATACATCACCGCGGTGGTAAATCGCTACAAAAAATCACCGGCAATCACGCACTGGCAAGTTGAGAACGAGCCGTACCTTGGGCTCTTTGCACATGAACACTGTGGTGACCTCGATGAATCATTTTTGGAGGAAGAGATAGCACTCGTGAAGTCACTCGACCCTACACGCCCTGTGCTCGTCACAGACAGTGGAAATCTCGGAACATGGAATGGTGCATACTCACATGGCGACGCATTTGGTACAAGTGTGTATGTGTATTTTTGGAACCCAGAACTCGGTCAATTTAAAACGCTTCTTCCACCATGGTTTTATCGAGTGAAGGAAAACATCATGTCATTTTTTCATGGGAAAAAGGAAACGTTTCTCATTGAACTGTCCCTTGAGCCATGGCTCCTTGAGCCTGTAGCGCAGGTGCCTGTCGAGACACAGTATTCACGCATGGACATGGAGAAATTTAATGAAATCATTGAGTACGCACAGGGAACACGATATGAAAATCAATTTCTCTGGGGAGGAGAGTGGTGGTACTGGCTTCGTGAACATGGACATTCCGAAATGTGGGAACGAGGGAAATCACTTTTTAAAACCGGTATATGAAAAAAATAATTTCCGAACTTAAAACTACGAAGAATTATATTGAGACGGACATCGAACATGATATTAAAGAGACGGTTTTTGTAGCCGATACTATTATTGATCCTGCGCGAAAGACATTTTTTAAGCGGTTTCCCATTATTGCACTTTTTGTGGTGACGTTTGGCACCTCGATGACATTTTTTGGTATTGAGCGCACGATCACAGAAATACCGTGGCTCGATAGACATCCGTTATACATTTTCATAATTGGAATTTTAACACTTACACTTACGGGTACCCTGTATAAGAAACTTGGAGGGGACGGTGTATAATTGTATTGAATATATGCGTATACTTCGATTCGTTCTCCCATTCCTTTTTGTTCGCAATTGGCATGATGGTCAGTGGGAATTATCGCACTCACGACTTATGCTCTTCTGTATTGCCTTGTTCTTTTGTGTGCTTGGTATTGGTATTGCCTACTTTTTGCAGACTCCGATAGAATACGTAGCCCCGAAAGTATGAAAGCAATTAAAATTTATTTAGCTATTGTGACGACATTACTCATCATAGCAATTGGTGTTGGTGTGTACGTGTGGTACATGATTCAGCATGTTCCATCGGGAGCGATGAGTGGAAGGGAGCCCACCGAAGTAAGGCAAACAAAAGAAAAGACATCTGTTCAGACTGAGTCAACGACCCCACGAGAGAAGAGTGCTGAGCCAATCATACTTCAAACATCCACACTTTCCGAAACACAGCAAAAAATGCTTACCACATTGGGATACACTCAGGATAATGTAACGATTACTCCTGCAATGATTGCGTGTGCAGAAGATTCTGTGGGCAAGGAGAGACTCAATGAAATCATAAAGGGGAGTGCACCAAGTCCACTTGAATCAGTGAAGCTACTTCCGTGCTTTAAGAAATAGACTAGAAAAATGTAGTATATGT
>DALYES010000077.1:0-2056 GCA_031972435.1 Minisyncoccota bacterium | reverse complement strand
CATTTTTTTGCCGTTTTCTGCACATGCAGGGCCTATCCTCCGAAGTGGAGAGACAGTCTCCGTTGATGCGTCTCAGGCACTTAAGGGTGATTTTTATGGTTTTGGCTCTACAGTGAATGTATCGGGGCAGGGCGATAACGATGTCTACATTGGAGGTGGTACGGTCACTATCAATGCCCCCGTTCAGGAAGACCTCACCATTGTCGGTGGCGTAGTACAAATTCACGGAAATATTGGTGATGATGTCCGCGTCATAGGTGGAGAAGTAACCATCGCAAAGCCTGTGAAGGGTGATGTGGTTGTCGTTGGTGATACACTCACCATTCTCTCAACAGCAACCGTTGATGGGGACGTGCTCTTTATGGGAAATAATCTGGTGATTGAGGGTACTGTCACCGGAGGAGTGCATGGGACTGTTGAAAATGCTCGTCTCAATGCTGAGGTAGGAGGTGATGTGTCATTGAATGTCCAAAAACAATTCACCATTGGTGATAAGGCAAAACTCCTCGGCGTTGTCGCATATGAGAGTGCATATGAAGTTGTGCGTGCTCAAGATGCAGTGGTGGCACAAGATATACAGCATACGAATGTTCGCGAGAGTGACGATAGTATATCGATACTGCGGGTGATAGGGTATGAGATATGCATACTCCTCTTTGCTGCGTTCACGCTCTACATGATCAGCCGTCCTCTTATGGTCGGTGTCACCCAGAGTGCATTTGAACGTGTTGGTATCTCTGGTCTCGTCGGGATTGGTGTGTTTATTGCCCTACCGCTCGTCGCTGTACTGCTCTGTGTAAGCGTACTCGGTAGTATTGTGGGCATTATTCTCCTCTGTACCTACATACTTTTGCTTGTGCTCGCGTGTGCACTTGCTCCCGTATTTCTCGGGTATGCACTCCAGAAAATGCTCTTTAAGGGATCTCAGATGAATCTGTATACGCTCTGTGCTGGTGTGGTGCTGTTTGCTCTCTCTGGCTTGGTGTATGTGATTGGTGGCTTTCTCATATTCTTCTGTTTCATTGTGACATTGGGATCGCTCAGTATCACTGCGTACAATGCAATTCGCGCGTAGGGTGGAGGGGAAATAGGTAACACACAATCTAAAAGGGACTACGGAATACAGATGGTTGACGTCGGACGTCGAACATATCTAGATAAACCCCCGAAGGACTGCGGAGCAGTCCTTCGGGGGTTTTGCTATACTACACACATGACCGCCTCCCAAAAAAAGACGCGCACTGAACGTGTGCAAAAAATGAATGTAATTTTGAAGAAACTGTATCCGCGTCCACAGATAGCGCTCAACCACAGTACTACGTGGGAACTGTTAGTGGCAGTAATACTCTCGGCGCAGTGCACCGACGCGCGCGTAAATATGGTGACCAAAAAACTGTTTGTGCAGTTTCCCACGCTTGATGCGTACGCCCGTGCCACACAGCGCGACATGGAGAAAGCGGTCTTCCAGTGCGGCTTCTATCGCAATAAAGCAAAACACATTCGTGAGTCGGCACAAGCTATCATACGAGATTTTGGAGGACAGGTACCCAGTACCATGGATGAATTGCTCACACTCCCTGGGGTGGCACGGAAGACCGCAAACGTCTTGCTCTCAAATGCATTTGGTATTCATGAGGGAATTGCGGTCGACACCCATGTGCGACGATTTGCGATACGTTTTGATTTGACTGACTACACAGACCCAAAGCGCATTGAGCAGGACCTCATGCTGATTATGCCTCAAAGTGAGTGGTGGGGATTTAACCACCGACTCGTCCACTACGGACGCGACGTGTGCAAGGCCCAAAAGCACGAGTGTGCTCTACACCCACTTACCCGCGTGTACGAAGAAGCAGTGAATGTGTGGCCAAAAGCTCACTAAATACAGCTGTTTTACCTGCTCCACGACCTTTCCCCAATCGTTCGTCAATAGATTGCCGATGTCCAAAATGCTATAGTATACACATGCAAGCAATGGCTGGAACGATTGATACCGTATACGCATGGGTGATTACATTCAGCATGCGCTGTGTTGAGATTGTCATTTCTCCATGGA
>DALYES010000076.1:352-4519 GCA_031972435.1 Minisyncoccota bacterium | reverse complement strand
ATTTTTGAAGAACAACCCGAGTATGCACTCGTCCTCTCGTGGCACATCGGAGAGGAACTGATGAAGATCTACCGTAAGCTCGGATACAAAGGAAAATTCATTATGCCATTGCCGAAACCTCGAGTAATTAAATAGTTCTATGCAACATAAAAAAATCCCGTGGTGGCAACCACATATCGAAAAAGAAGATTATCGTTTTGTGAAGAGTGCCCTCGACAACAACTATGTCAACGAGGGACCGCTTGCAACGCAATTCGAAGAGGAGATTAAGAAACTGCTCGGGGTAAAGTATGCAGTTGCGACCAATAACTGCACCATCGCGATATTCCTCGCACTCAAGGCAACGGGAGTCTCGCGTGGTGATGAGGTTATCATCCCCGACATTACATTCATTGCGACCGCGAATGCAGTCGACCTACTCGGAGCAACTCCGGTACTCGTTGATGTCGACCCGATAACCCTCACCATCTCACCTGTCGCAATAGAACGTGCAATCACCAAGAAGACGCGTGCAATCGTTCCAGTACATGTGACTGGTCGTGGTGCAGACATGACGAAGATTCACGCAATTGCCAAAAAGCATAATCTGCGTGTCATCGAGGATGCCGCCGAAGCACTCCTTTCTAAACATAAGGGAAAGTTTCTTGGCCTGTGGGGAGATGCCGGTTGCTTCTCGTTCTCTCCCAACAAGACCATCTCGACCGGTCAGGGTGGTATCGTCGTCACAAACGACAAGCGGATATATGAAGCGCTCCGTCCACTCAAGGATCAGGGGCGCCCCGTGCGCGGTACCGGTGGCGACGACCTGCACAATACCATCGGTTATAACCTCAAATTCACCGATCTACAGGCTGCAGTTGGTTTGGGGCAACTCACTCACCTTTCGAGACGTACCGAGCGGATGAAGCGAAATTATGCCCTCTACGCGAAAGAGCTCAAGGGGGTCGGAGATATCACTGTTTTCCCCACCCGAGATGGCGAGATACCACAATGGACAGACATTGCCACAGACCACCGCGATGCACTTGAGGAGTACCTACGCGCACATAACATCGATAGTAGAAAGTACTGGTATCCTATCCACCGACAGCTCGCCTACAAGAAAAGTGACGAAAACTTCCCAGAATCGACGCGCATGTCACCGCGCTCACTTTGGCTTCCTTCAGCATTTACGCTTACTGATAAAGACATACTGACTGTCGTTGCTACCATAAAAGAGTTTTACAACAACATACAATAAAACGACCTGAGAAGGTGTCAGCCTGCCTAGAATACCGCTCTAACGCTTATTTGTTGCGGTACTTTTTTGTTGTAATTTTATAAAATTGTGTTATAGTATGGACTGGTTTTGGGATGCCGTTCATCCCCCTTTGTTCTAGGAGATAAACTTGAACGCAGTCAGAATCACATCGGGTCACACCGATTCGAGGCGAACCATTTGGGATTTGCTCTCCGATGGAAATGCCGGTGGCGGACATCCACTTTTTAACTTAGCATGGTTCAACCCAGTTCACCCTGGTGCGCAAATCGGTGGCACCAAGGTTGGGTTCGGGCACTACCACGAAAAAATGTGGGAGACGTACCTGATACTTTCCGGTACGTTCACCATGTCGCTTCGTGATCTTGATACCGATGAGGTTGTCCACTTTACCCGCGAGGTGAGGCCGGGCGAGGCACCGTGGAAGATCGAAATTCCACCACGTGTCGTTCACCGACTCACTGCAGTCACGGAGGTTCGTCTTCTCATTGCGGCGACTGGCCCTCAAGTAAAAGAGGACACGCTCGAGGCAGAGATCCCCGATCTTACATTAATTCTACGTTCTTGAGGAGAAATCATGCAAAAACTATTGCCGGATGATGACTTCATCCGTATCTATAGTGAGTACATCCCTCGACTTTGTGTCGATACCGCAGTAATTGGTCCTGAGGACATACTCATTCCGAAAGGTCATACGGCCGACTTTGGTCCTACCTTTGATTTTAAACCAACACTCGGAGTCGCACACCGTGAAAGGAACGAGAACCCTCGTGTGGGGCAATGGGGTCTGCCGGGTGGCGGAATGTACAAGGGCGAGCATCCGTTCGAAGCGTCGAAAAGACTAGTTCGTTCGGTCTTAGGGATTGATACAGTACCTTTGGGGATTCTTGGGTACATGCACTTTCCTAATGAAGAACGCACGATGATGGTCAACGGCACTCGAGTGACGATTACCATTGATAGCTGTTCAATCGTTGTGATTGCTCGAGCGCTTTCAACCGAAATAACGACAAAAAAAGGACAGCGTGTAATGTGGGTGAAGGGCGCACCTCCCGTACGTCACGATATTCACACACCGTTCCTTGAGGCACGTGGACTCCTTATCTGAATCGAACGTCCCATTCTTGAAAAGGCCTGCTGGTTTACCGGCAGGCCTTTTATTATTTCTTGAGATTTGGATGTTCGTTGTACCATGCAAGTGTACGCATCAAACCTTCTTCAAGTGAAATCTTGGCTTCCCATCCCACGTCAGCTTTTATTTTTGTAATATCAGCAGCACGGCGCTTTACACTTCCCTCCGGGCTATTTTTGATTTCAAGATTTTGTGGATGCCACCCTGCAATTTCAAAAAGTTTTTCGGCAAGATCTTTCATGTGAATCTCATCCGTATATGGCCTCCCTATGTGATACGTACCACCGTCGGTCTTGTCAGATTCCATGACCATCTGCATTGCCTCGACTGCATCTTCCATATAGCAGAATGTGCGTGTATCGTCAGCACCATTAATTGGAAACGGATCGACTTGTTTCTGGATACGTTCTATAAACTCAGGAATGACGTGATCGTACCCCGTTCGTGGTCCGTAAAAATTGTGTGGTCGCACGATGACAGAACGAAGCCCATGTTCTTTTGCAAAATGAATATAAAAGAGTTCACCAATGAGCTTCGTGCCTGCATATGTCCAGCGGGAGTTGTATGTATCAGAAATGACCAAGGGTACATTTTCTGGAGTTGGAATCGGAAGTTGATTGAATGCAGCAAGTGCTCCTGCATACGCTTCATTTGAAGACGTGTAGAGGATCTTTGCAGTGGGATTCGTGTCTTTGAGCCACTCGAGACTATGGAGGATTGTCGTCACCCCAATTCGAAGTACCTCCCCAGGTATTTCATAAAAAAGCTTCGTTCCGTTCACTCCCGCAAGCTGGTAGACATACGCGTACCCCGTACCGAGTGCATCCCATCCTGCTCGCGTTGTAAGATCTCCCTCAATTAGGGTTACATTAGGAAGCGCGAGAAGATCAGCAAGATCTTGATCTTGTTTTCCTCTGAAAAAATTATCGGCAATGACCACCTCTTTCCCTTGTTTTGCAAGTCGTCGTGCAAGGTAGACACCAATAGAACCTGCACCACCTGTAATGAGTATTTTTTTAGAACTTGACATATGTTTTATGTTTTATGTTTTATTTTTTAAGTAATAGCCAGAGATATTTAATGTCCTCAACGTGATGATCAATGACTGTAAATCTCTGATTCTCGGCAAGCAAAATTGCCTCTTCGGGAGTAAATGAGACTCCATATGACCATACCCACCTGCGAACCCCTTGGCCAGTACGAAGTTGTATTTTTGCCACAGCCCCCTTTTTGAGGGTGCGATGAATTTCTCTCATATACTGTTCTATAGCAGAGACGCTATCGATGTGCGGGAAAACCAAATACGAAAAAACGAGGTCGAAAATTTCATCCGGATACAGGAGGTTACTGCCGTCAGTCGTCTGAAATTCCACATTCGATTGTTCCTTGAGTCTTTGTTCAGCAATCTCAACCATGGTTGGCGAAATGTCTACCCCATGCACACGACCGTACACACGAGAAAATGGTTCGGTAAGACGTCCTATACCCGCGCCAAGATCAAGAACAACCGTCTGTTTCCTGTCAGTGGGTAAGTGACCTTGGAGTTTTTGGTCTGCCAAAACAAGACGTTCAAAGTCTTCTTTCCCTGTTTGTTCTATTTCAGTTTCATCAACAAATTCCCCACCCTTTGTTTTTTGATTAACGTAATATCTCACATTTTCTTTCGCCTTCTGTTCCCATAGTTCTCGCATTTCTTCATTGGTTCGAACTGGCACAAAACGCTCTCCAAAAATAACCACTGGCTTAAAGAGATGCCGAATGAAAGACAGTGGTGTGG
>DALYES010000076.1:0-238 GCA_031972435.1 Minisyncoccota bacterium | reverse complement strand
TATTCCCCGCAACACTTTACGTTGATTATCCATAATACTTTCATAGTCCCATGCAGAGAACCATTCTGACAGCTCTACCTTCGATATCGCTTCAAACTCTCCATGAAGACGATTTGACTCATATACTCCTCTGAGAACGTTCGTATTGTGTTCTTCGTTATACGCCGCAAGAAATGCCCGCATGTCCTTTGGTAAACAGTGGCCCCCAAATCCACGCCCATACCGCACATAACTCTTT
>DALYES010000075.1:2249-4584 GCA_031972435.1 Minisyncoccota bacterium | reverse complement strand
CTACCCGTTCGATTACGGCTTTGTTCCCCAGACACTCTTTGATGACGGAGATGCACTCGATGTGGTACTCCTCACTACGTACCCACTCATGCCTGGTATCTTGGTCAAGGCTCGCCCTGTTGCAATTATGGAAATGACTGACGGTGGTGACCGTGATGACAAAATTGTCGCAGTGCCTGTCGATGATCCCCGCTGGGCAGAGGTACAGGACCTTGCTGATCTCAACAAACATTTCATCAAAGAAATGGTGCACTTTTTTGAGACCTACAAAAAAATTCAGAACAAAGAGGTGACTATCGGCGAATGGCACGGAAAGGATGTCGCCCGCGCAGCGTTCGCAAAGAGTGTTGAAATGTACGTGGCAAAAAAAGCAGTGTAACAAGTCACGTAAGTGAGTGTGTACAAACAGCCGCGACCAAAGGTCGCGGCTGTTTTATACTACATACAGCATTCGTGTGAATGTAATTCGTTAATCCCTTTTTGAACAGTATTATGAAAAAAAATGATTTCCTAGATATTGCTATTGTCGGCGCTTTAGGATTAGCGAGCGTGCTTTGTGTTGGAATTACCTCAGTCATTGGTGCTGACGAAACAGTGACAGAGATTCCTCCCATTGAAAATATTCCCAAAACAATCGAAATGAGACAAGAAAATCGAGCAGAACGAAAGGGTATGCTTACGATTCAATTGCAAGATCGTTTTATCAATCTTGCGAGCAACGTAACAACTCGACTCACCTCTGCTCTCGAGCGCATGAGTAACATTTCATCCCGCCTCGATTCACGTATGAAAAAATTAGAGAGTCTCGGTGTCGATACAGCACCAGCACGTGCCAAGCTCTCAGAAGCAGACGTTGCAATAGCCTCTGGGAAGAGCGCTCTCTCGAGTATAGGCTCAATCTCTCAGGCAATTAGAGGTGTTGCTCCGCGAGAATCATTTTCACCAATACGAACACAATGTGTTGAAGTCCGTGACCATATTCGTCAGTCACACACTCTCTTAAGAGAAACGGTCTCCCTTCTGAAAGAGGCAGTTCGTGCATCGGAAGTACAAAAAGGTACGAGTGGTGCGGTAACTGAAGGCCAAGACACCCCTTCTCCTACTGAATAATAATCTATTACAATTCCTATGATAGACAATACTGTAGAAATGCATATGCCCGATCAATCGCCTCAGGAGCACCACACGCACCTTGGTGCAATTCTCGGAATTCTCTTACTCGCGCTTGCGCTCATATTTGGTGGACTCTACCTCTGGGGAGGTATGTTGCACGAACAGAATATCCCCGCTCCAGAACCAACTCTCCTGAATACTGAACCAGAAACACCTCGCGCTACAACTGATGCTCAAATTCTTGACACACTCAGCCCATCTGATGAACTTGATGCAATTGATGCAGACCTCTCAAGTACGAATCTCGATTCACTCGACACTGATTTGACCACAATTGATACCGAATTGAATGCAGCATTGGCTCGCTAGGGGCACATACCAAAAAGCCCGCTGTCCTCTCCTTCGTCAGTTGACGAACAGAAGGACAGCGGGCTTTTTGTAATCCATCTCCTCTGGTATGGTTTTCTGTTTGTTTTCGTGTACACTATCCCGTTATGAAAGATGCAATACATGTAGACGTCACAATTGAAAAAAAGCCGGGGTCTCTCGTCACTATTACTGGTGAACTTCCCTTCAGTGCACTTGAAAAATACCGCGCGGGCGCCCTCAGTGCCGTGGGAAAGGAACTATCTATTGATGGTTTTAGAAAAGGGCATATTCCAGAACAAGTCCTCATCCGTAAGGTCGGAGAAATGGCTGTACTCACTGAAATGGCAGAACGGGCGCTCCACGAATACTACCCACACATAGTCGTGGAGCACAAACTCGACATCATTGGGTATCCTCACATCAGTCTCACGAAGCTTGCAAAGGACAATCCGCTTGGATTTAGCATCACGGTGGCTGTTGTTCCTGAAATGACTCTTCCTGATTACTTCAGCATCGCGCGTGAACTTAACAAAAAGAAAGAGTCGAAGGAGGTGACCGATGAGGAAGTCACACAACAGGTGAATGAAATTCTTCGCCAAAAGGTTGCCTACGAACGACTTCAAGCAAAAGCGCAGAACCCTGCTGAACAAAAGGAACCTAGTGTCGCGCAAGAACCCGAAGCAGAAATCACTGATCCAAAAGATATCCCTCTCCCCGAGCTTACTGATGAGTATGTGAAAACATTTGGAAAAGAGGGCCAATTCACGAGTGTAGAAGATTTTCGAACGAAAATTCGTGAGCACCTCGCAATTGAAAAAGCTCGGGATGTGGATTCACGACATCGAGCACAGAT
>DALYES010000075.1:1273-2239 GCA_031972435.1 Minisyncoccota bacterium | reverse complement strand
CACCACCGTGCAAAAATCACCGATGCTATTATCGAAAAGACAGTTATCGACATGCCCCAAGTCATGATTGATGCTGAGATTGGTCAAATGTTTGCACAAATGGAGGACGACCTCACACGTGCACAGCTCAAAATGGATGATTACCTTGCGCATGTAAAAAAGACAAAAGAAGATATGGTCGCAGAGTGGACTCCAAATGCCACGAAACGAGCGAAACTTCAGCTCGTCCTCAACGAAATTGCAAAAAAGGAGACAATCACTGCAGACCCGAGTCTCGTCGACCACGAAGTATCCCACCTCCTTGAGCAATACAAAGACGCTGATGAAAAACGTGTTCGAGTGTACGTTGCCTCAGTACTCACCAATGAAGCAGTGATGAAGAAACTGGAGGAGGCGGTATAAAACTTTTGACACCTAGATGATAAAATCCCTCGCAATTCCTTTGGAACCGCGAGGGATTTTATCTTCCACAACATATTAGAATAATCTAATAAAACGACCCCATTGCTAGGATTGTCTCTGTACCTCCACTAGTGACGCATGTCATCAACCCAAGATTTATCACATCCTTAATGGAGCAATATTCTTGTATTTCTTGACATAATTACAGTTTTTATATAGAATTACTGTATTATGATACAGAGATTAATTAAAAGTTCTGTTGTAAACTCGCTTTTTAGTGGAAAGGTGGTTATTGTGTATGGCCCTCGCCAATCAGGTAAGACGACACTTGTTAAAAACATTTTAGAAGATTTTAAAGAAACAAAGCGCATAAAATATTACTCATGTGACAACAAGAACGTCCGTGACTCACTTATTGCGGAGGATTTCGATACATTAAAAAGAAACCTCGGTGATTACGATTTGATAGTACTTGATGAAGCACAGCGAATTGTGAATATTGGTCTCAAATTGAAATTGCTTGTAGACAATGACCCAAACATGCAAATTATCGCGACTGGCTCT
>DALYES010000075.1:0-1263 GCA_031972435.1 Minisyncoccota bacterium | reverse complement strand
ATCTTGCTCATAAAATTGTTGAACCACTTACAGGAAGGTATTACGAATTCGTACTTCTTCCTTTTTCAACACTGGAAATTGTAGATACTCATGCAGGAGAACTAGAAATTGGTGAGGAGTCGCGACGCTCACTTATCTATGGGAATTACCCAGACATCTGTAAAAAATCACACGAGGAGTCGATTACACTCCTTAATAATCTTGCATCAAGTTATCTATATAAGGACATTCTTGAATTCGAAAAGATAAAGAAGTCCGAAACATTAGAAAAGATAGTAACCATGCTCGCTCTTCAGGTCGGCAACGAAGTAAACCTTTCAGAGATAGCGCAAGTCGTCGGCCTTAATGTGCGTACAGTTGACAGTTACATCAATCTGCTTGAAAAGGCATATGTCCTCTTTAAAGTTCGTGCGTACAGCACGAACAAACGAACTGAAATACGCAGAAACTTTAAAGTATATTTTTATGATCTTGGAATACGAAATAGCAT
The DNA here is from genome assembly GCA_031972435.1 of Minisyncoccota bacterium. GTDB lineage: Bacteria > Patescibacteriota > Minisyncoccia > Phycocordibacterales > UBA918 > Damh-18. The sequence continues at coordinate 773 of DALYES010000075.1, read as the reverse complement.
TATCAACAACTTTAATGCACTCGAAAACAGAAATGACGTTGGTGGACTTTTTGAAAATTGGTGCATCTTGGAACGAACAAAGTCTATCCTGAACTTGGGGAAGCACATGCCAAATCAATATTTTTGGCGGAGCTACACACAAAAAGAAGTTGATTATATCGAAGAAATTAATGGTACTATTTCGGCATTTGAATTTAAATTCGATACTAATAAAATTTCAAAATACACGAGTATCCTCAAAGAACTTTCTGTATCAAAAGTAACGCTCATAACAAAGGGTGGGCTGGGTAATTTCTTAAAGAGTATCGACTAAAACGGTGTAACTACTCACCTCTCAGTTGCATAACTGGAAGACAATAATGAAACCACATAAAAAATCGGGCCAATGCATTTCTGCACTGGCCCAAACACCCTGGTCACTTCCCGAGCTCTTCGACTCCGGTCGCGAGGTTGGGGTGCCCCTTCTTGCGAAGGTGTCCACCAAGTGCCCAGAGGAGAAGACGGAACACTTTCACTCCTGCCTTCTTTGCCCTCTCCTTATCCTCGGGCGAAAGAGCCTGGTAGGCCCCGACAGCATCGTCAACCGGTGACGGCTCCGTCTTCTTTTTGAGTGAAAACAGAACAACGAGGGTCGGGAGGAAGAAGAACACACTTGTCCCGAAGAGAAAGTACGAGAACGGGCTGAGTGCCTCTGAAACCGTGACCCCCACAAACATCGCGAGAATCCCGAAATTCCACACGACTGCCTTTTTGACACTGACGACACCGAGCAT
>DALYES010000074.1:0-4601 GCA_031972435.1 Minisyncoccota bacterium | reverse complement strand
GTAGCAATTTCATAGTGCTCTTACGTGAGAACTTCTTCAATATCAGCAATTTCTTTTCCAATTTTAGACTCAGCTGTCTTCAGGTCGGATTCAATCTTATCAATTAATTCGGTCTCAGCAATGGTGAGCTTCCCTTTCCGCGATGTCTTCAGTGCATCAATGTTTTCGTTGAGGTTTTTAACAATGTGCGCAAATTCAAGCGTGAGGCGTTCCTCTGCTTCGAGAGTTTCCTTTCGAACGTTTCGCTTCCAACGGACGAGACGGTGCCAGAGGTACCACGAACCAAAAATGAGTACAATAATGAGAGCGGTAATCGGAACAAGTACAGAGAGGACGTTAATCATCACCGAACCAAGTGCAATGTATCCGGGAACCTCTACAATGATTTTAATCGCATCTGATTTCTCACTCATACTCCCAAAGGTATCTCTCGCAGTAGCGGTGATTGTGTATACACCCTTTTCAAAAGTACTGTCAGGGATAAAGACAAACTCTCCCTTGTCATTACTCTCTACTACGTATGGGTTATCCCCCTCACCCCCTTCTACGGTACTCACAATGACATTATCCCGAGCACGAGTAATTTCGATTGAAACTTTTGCGTGTGGGCGCGTTGTCCCCTTGAGTGCAGGAATAACCTCCGTGTTGATACGTGAAGGATACTCAGTAAAAACCGGTTTTTCAAAAGCATCTATGGTGAGCGAGTAGCTTGCAACCGAAGCATTGCCAGCGCTATCGAATGCCTCGACAGAAATGGTGTGATACCCCGGTGCGAGCGACTCAAGGGTGTACTTTCGTGTCTGTTCAGTATCTTTGAACACAAGTGGCTCTTTTCCGTCAATTTGAATCTTGTACTCCAGAATCGGTGAAACATCTTCAGCAGAAAATACGAGTTCTTTGAGTGGATTATGTGCATCTGGTGCTTCCTCAGTGATTGAAAAATTTTTTGGAGCTTCAGTGTCTACCGAAAACTTAAACTCACTAATTTTTCCCCACCCGTCTTTATTTTTAAACTGGAGATGAAAGTACGAAACTCCTTCCTTGAGATCCTCGAGATTTTTTTGTGTGAGTGCTTCCTCGTAGACTTTTGTTGGCACCGTGCCCGATGTCTCGTCGAGAAGCATGCGCACCGCAGTTACACCAGAAGGTACTGTCCATGCGAGCATTGCATTCTTCTCTCTATACCACTCCGTCTGATCGGGATGTGTACTCGAGGTGATTTTTGGAGCAGCGGGTGTATTTGCGGGAGGAATATACTCTGGCGCAGGCGTTTCTCCCTTTGCAGCAATAGTGAACGTCCCGCTCCCCATTGCGGTGAGCACATTGGTACCCATCCCATCAGCAGCGAGTACGGAACCACTCTTGAAGGTAACCTTTGGTGTTCCTGCACCGAGTGGCTTAAATGTCACAGAGATAATTGACCCTGCTGATCCCCTATACCCAGTCGGCGAACCGCCCCCAAAGGAAATTGTTCCTGCGCTGTTTGAAAATGTTGGCTCTTCAGTCCACAGATTAAAAATAGAACTTGCCCGCGAAGCACCCATCACCTGCAACTCGCGGGGATTGAAGGTGAGTTGACCATCTGCTGCATTAATCGATGCGCCCTCTGTGTTGAGAATAACTGAAACAGTAAACACCGTTCCAACGGTGTACACCCCGGTTGCAGGACTCACCTTAAGGACAGCTGCATCAGCACGTTGAGTACAGAAAAGAGTACCAGTTACTACGAGCAATGAGACTATGGTGAGTGGTATGTATCTCATACGTGAACATCAAGAGAGTCCTGAGCCAAACGCTTTTTTCGTCGCCACACTGCATAGAATATGAGAGCAACTACGAGTATGACGACACCCGCAATAATTGCTGTGGTGATCATTGCGTCTCTCGACATACTGCGGAGTGCGGTATCAGGGACAAACTGGACGACGCGTGTATTACCCGCTTTATCGATTGCCTTTACCCAGATAGTGCTATTTAATGTCTGGTCTTTGAGGACATACGGACTTTCAGTACGTACCCAAGGTGCGTCAGCCCTCCCCCACCTAAAGGCACTAAATTCAGCAAATGGCTCTTCCATAACCTCGTAATGGTCGATACCTGATTGCTTATCATTTGAGTTAAATACAATAAAATATTTTCCACTAAAAGCAGTATCGTCTTTTGTGAGTGTGACGGAAAAATCTGATGGTTGCTCATCATCACTCTGGATATCTTCTCTCCACGTATCTTGTATCGCTGTTCCTGCGGTATCAGCAAGATTTATGGTGAGATCTTGCAAACGAAGCGATGCGGGATTTCCCGTACCATCGTGGAGAAGTACCTGTGAATTCGTATCGAGCCATACGTGGGGCGATTTATTGTCAGTACCTCCACCAATCATAAACCCAGGAGACTGAAATACAATTTCAAGTACGATATTGGTCAGGCTCGGATCACCAGCAATACGACCACAGTACCCACCTGGTAAACCTCCCGCAAAATGAATCGTGTGATTTTTTTCATCAATGACTGGTGGCTCGACCCAAATGTTTAAAATAGAATCACCTCGTGAAATGTCGATAGCATTCAATGAGGTATCATAGTGAATTGTTGCATCAACCGTATTGATACACTCTCCTTCATCGGTATCTATACGTAGTGCCGCTGTAATACTATCACCACGATATATATCAGCACTTGGAGGATCAAAATACAAAAGTGCAGCGTGAGCTCGCGGTGCACACACAAAAAACAGTAGCGCAACAAAAAATACGGTACGGGCTCGTAAGTGCTTCATAAATGTACTCCTAAGTATAGCAAAGTATGTATTGAAAATGGAGTTTTCTATGCACATGGCTCAATAGATTTAAAATGCAGTCTCCATAAGGTTTCAAAACATGAGCTGGACATCAAACACATACACCCGAATGAGTACTCAACCTAATCAATAGAAAATAACGTCAATACAAGAGTTCTTGCTCAACAACAGGTTACCGTATACATCACACCTGCACACTATACGGTAAATTCACGTATTCGCTAGGGCGTAAATATGGGAACGATTATCCGTTCGCATTATTCAATCTCACACAAAACAAACAATTGCAACGATTACATAAAAAATACTCACACTGTTTTGAGGGAATAGTTGAACAGTAGTGATTTACCTGCAAATAGAATTTCTTACAGGGACTGTTCAGGTTGTATGATAGTTTATTTCGTTTTACTCATAAACTATCGACAACCTCTTTTTCATTTGCCCCGCAAATGAAAAACCCTTCTCGTGGTGGGAGATAGGGTTTTTTCATACTTTCATTCTGTTGCTTAGAACGTCGGCGTTACGATGTAGCGAAGTGTCGTACTGTAGTCGTCACCCGCTTCCTGTAAAGCCGAAATTTGAATCTGATATCCGACTCGTGCAGCACCATACCCGAGGGTAGTACCATCTGATGGACCACTGTGGCCCATGATAGCGATTGGTGTTGTACTTCCTGATACCCACTGATCTGAGCCGAACTGTCCTGCTCGACCCGGAACAATTGTGTCAGATGAGGTGATACCCCAGTGACCATATGTATTAGGGTTTGCAATTGCTGCAGATGGACCCTGCCACGCTGTAGGCGTGATAGTGTTGTTTCCATCGATGAATCCATCAATGGTTGCACCTGTTGTTGATTGCAACGCGCCGGATTGTTGTACTGTTACGGTGTATCCTGCCGAAGCATTCGTGGTAACAGCGAGATCATGTGCAAGTGTACGTGATGTCCCAATAGGAAGTGTTCCAAAAGGGAGTGTTGTCGGGGTTGACGTTGCAATGGTGGTGGTCGCACTTCCATTCACGGTTGAACTGGAATTTACTCCAGTAACGGTAAAGGTGAGTGACGTATCAACACTTGCTGAAACGGTAACCTGATCAACTATTGCAACTCGTACCTGCCCTGTATCTTGCATCGTACCTGCAATATCTATTGCGTACGATGTGGTAGCAGATGGGTTAACAATTCTGATTGTACCTCCAGACGCATGTGAACCGATTTTAATCACCATATCTGATGATGAAGCGGTACCGCCATCTGTTGGAGTAGTGAATGTTATCGCATCTGTACCTAAACCAGTTACTCCCCATGTTCCTGCTCCTGATGCTCCAGCGAGTGTCTGATCGACTGTGTTGACCCCGAGGTCAACATCTGCGAGCGTCACTGCAGAAGTATCGAATTGTGAAGCGAAGGTAATGGTAAAGTTTGAGCTTGTTGCCATACCATTCGGTAGTTCAAAAGCAATTGTGTGGTTTGATACAAGCGAAGGTCCTGAATTACTCAACGTATCACTTGCGTTCGTGATTGATGCCGCTTCCGCAAAGCGGAAGAGTGTTGGAAGACCAGTACTCCAAAGGAACACTGCAATTCCAACCGTCATCGCAACAGCTTGAAGAGTTCGCACGGTATTTGCCGTGTGAATCATAAGCTTACGTTGTATTAATCAATACATTGACTCTAATAATGAGCAGTGCGGCTGGTGCTCTTTCCAGCATAAAATTGCACTCTGCAAACATGAGAGTCTCCACCTCTCTTATGTCCACTATCAATGTACTACGCCACCCTAGACAATACTCGGCTGCAAGT
>DALYES010000073.1:0-4623 GCA_031972435.1 Minisyncoccota bacterium | reverse complement strand
TTCTTTTCTCTACCACCTTGACGTGACTGCCAAGTCCTGTTGTGTTGAGATCGTCTTGGAGCCGAAATATTTCTGATTCAAGCAGATATCCAGTAGCAAGAACTTTCTCTTTGGCCATGGTGGCCTCCTTTCTCATGAAGTTAGAATGCGCCTGTATGCACGATGAACTGTACTTCAAAAACAGTACCGTACTATGGCTAAATAGCAAGTTTTTACGCGAGTGGAGGTCTGTCACTCGTTGTCACACGCATCATGCGCTCAAGCTCTTTTGGGGTTGGCATACTATTCCCCGCTGACTTTTCAGATACAGAATTTTGGGGTGGCTGTGGTGCTTCTGTACGTGAAGCAGAGATATCCTGAGTATATACTTTTGAGGCAGGTGTTTCATCACTTGCCTGCTGTGCTGTATCACGCTCAGGATTTTCACGAAGAGGCATATTTTCCTTTGACTCTTCATCATGGTGAATGACCGTATTGAGTACTGCTTTGAGTTCATTCCGATTACCTTCAGAACTCTTTTTTTCTGTCGCACCTAACGTTGATTTTTCATTTTCTTTCGGTGTATCCACGAGACGTTTCAAAACAGAACGCAAATCTTCCACCTGCTGTGGTGCGCGCTTTGGGTGTGGCTGTTTTGGCTTTTCGGGTCGAGGCGCTCCGAGATACTCTCGGGGCTTTCTTTGTTCTATTGGCTTCTGCACTTCTGGAGCCTCAGGTGTAGGCTCGAGCAATGGTTTTGGTTCTGGTCGCGGTTCTTTTCTTTGTTCTTGTTCTTGCTTCGGTTCTTGTTTTGGTTCTGGTGGAACACGAACTTCACTTGGTACAGGTTGGGGTATGTCCACAACGATAGGGCTCGGTGTCTGCATTACAGGCGCGACTCTCTCACGCACGACTGTCCGAGGTTTCTCTGACTCACGGTTCTCGCGGGGTGGTGTCGGCCGAGCCTCAGTGCGAGGCCGTTCATACTCTCGTTGAGGACGAGGGGTGAGAGGTGCTGTCTCTGGGCGTTCTCTTCGCTCTTCTTTTTTCGGTGCCACTACTGGCTCATGAAATTTATGAATGTCCGCCTCAACATCAGCGCGAGGTCGTGTAAACTGTTCTCGACTCGTCGCTATTGCCAACTCTTTAAATGACGTATGGGGAGGAGCGATTGGCGGAAGTGTCATCGCAGAAAATGGCTGTGATCCAATTCCATCAATCATGAGTGTGAGATAGATTTGTGTATATCCGAGGTTCACAATATCTGCTGAGAGAAATTGGGGTGTGAAAATCGTTTCGAGCAATTCCGCATCGAGTGGTCCCACACGGAATGAAATAATAGTACCCACGTTCCCAAACACTGCATCGCGTACCTCTTCCTCCATCTGTGTGACGTACTGGTGCGCGATGGTGAGATTGAGGTGATACTTACGCGCCTCAGAGAGAATGTTTGCAAAGGTCGCATTTGCAAATGACTGAAATTCATCGACATAAAAATAAAAGTTGGGCATCTCTCGCATTCGCTCTGGACTGAGATCTGCACGACTCATTGCGGCGAGGTAGATACGGGTCGTAATCATGGACCCAAGGAGGTTTGCGTTCGACTCACCAATGAGTCCCTTTGAGAGGTTGATGATGAGAATCTTTTTCTCATCCATCATCTGCCGAATATCAAAACTCGATTTTGGTTGTCCAATAATATTTCGAATAACTGGATTCCCCGAAAATTGCCCAATCTTATTCTTGATGGCGTCCCCCGCCTCTTGCATGTACCGTTCATTATACTTTGCAAATTCGTCAACCCAGAATGCTTTTACTCCCGGATCTTTTACATGATCAACAACAAGATTCCGATAGACTTTATCCGAAAGCATACGATTAACGCCCAGTAGAGTTGAGTCAGGATATTCGAGGAGGGCAAGGATAGTGTTTGAGAGAATGTACTCCATACGCGCACTCCACGCATCAACAAAGATTTTTTTGAAAACCGACATGAGTCCCGATACCACGAGGTGACGCTTATCGGGACCGACATCCTCCATGATGTTAAAAGAAATAGGATGATCAGTATCAAACGGAGAAAAATACACAACATCTTTGACGCGGTGCTCAGGAATATAATTAAGAAGTGTCTCCGCTGCAGAACCGTGGGGGTCGATGAACGCCATTCCTTCCCCATTCTGAATGTCCTGTACAGCCATATTCTCAAGGAGTGTCGATTTACCCATTCCCGTCTTTCCAATGATGTACATATGTCGTTGGCGGTCTTTTGCTTTGATACCAAACTGCACGTTTTTCCCGCGCGCATCGGTTTTTGCAAAGTACGTAATTTTATTTGGATCAAAAGCCATGCGTATAGTATAGCAAACGAAACGTATTGAATGTGTGTTTGATCACAAATTACTCGGAGTGGAGTGCCTCTCGTGTATAGATATTACTTGGCGCCCAAATCATCCAACTCTTTACGCCTGCGTCATAGCTCGCCTGAATCTGATTTTGCACATCGATTGCATCGTAATCACCACCGTAATCAAAATCCTGAATCCAGGTGCGAAGCTTATCTGCTGAGTAAATTGGCTTTGCATAGAGAGCGGGTGTCGAAGTGCCAATGCGCGTGTGCGCAAAGCCAGCTACCACCGTCGTTGATGCGCGCATTCTATCTACCCCACCCTGCATCGCATAGTTGACCACCTTGTATGGATAATCGTTTGGATTGCCCAGTCCGAGGAATGACTTCGGGTAGTGTGATGGGTACACCATCGGTGCCACAAAATCAAAGTGCGCAGCAGCGCGCTCTATCACCTGCCCTATCGAGAGGTCGTCAGTATTGGTCGTCGTCATGCCAAAGAGGTCAACTGATGTCCACGGTGTAGATGATGCCCGTCCTGTACTTTCATGTCGCACGTCTGCAAAAAATGTCTCATCATCTAGTTTGTCATTAAGGTACTTGAAGAACGCTTCGAGGTTTGCCTGCTTATCACTCTTATACTCACTCTGCATACTCAATGGAAATGCGATATCCTGCATGTTGCCATCTGATGGGTACCGCACGTAGTCAAAGTTGAGCTCATCAAATCCAATGTTGTATGAATCACGGACGAGGAGCGTGAGGTGATCCCAATACGGTCGGGCACCGACATCAATGAATGAGAGGCCTTTCCTGTCTTTCCATACACCACCATCAGACGCTCTCGTAACGGCAAGTTCTGGATGATTTTTGGTGAAGTAAGGATCCTGAAAGACGGTCACACGCCCTATCACGAATATGTTCTTTTCATGGAGTGTCTTCACGAACGCCTCCATGTCATACGATCCACATGGGGAAGCATCCCACGCCCCCTTCCACTCAGGTGACGCAGGAGGAAACGAGAGTGTGCCAGAAAAATCTTTGATATCAATCACCACTGCATTCACCTCAGTTTCATCAATGAGCTTCACCAACTTCTCTCGAAATGCGGTCGTCCCCACAACACATGAGGTCATGTAGATTGCCTTGACTGCACTCGGAAGTGGAACGTGGGTGACTACCTTCCTCGTATCTGTTTGTGCTATCTCTTGCGTGCTGGGGTTGGCACGTGTTGCAGTAGTAGAAGCTACTGATGTGCTCGTATCGAACTCGACTGAGGTAAGGCGTGGTAGCCCGACATACGAAAGGGTTATGAATGTGATACCGAACACTCCCACTAGTGATGCGAGTTTCATATATCTATGTACCATCAGCTTCTTCATTCGTCTTTACTGAAGCACTCATTTGACTTTCCACAAATACATCTGAATGTCGTCCACCGTTTTCTTGTTCAAGTGATTGAAAAAATGCTTTCCTTCGAAGTGAATACCCCGAGCCCATGAGGAGCACACCCGCACCCATGAGGAACCACTCTTTCCATTCTCCAGGAAAACCGAGAAACGGCACAAAGAAAATCAAGACACCGAGGACAAAGACGAGTGTTTCTTTAGACATAGAGATAGTATAGCGCACTCCATTCAAAGGTGCGAAAGTGTGGAAAACCGAAAACAATATTTCTGACATGGGACACAAACGAGAGGCTCTCAGAGCCTGTATCCACTTCGTTCACTATGTTTTGGCACAGAGCACTACAAACTCCCCTCGCACATGATCAGGATGGTCTATAAAATACTGATGTACCTCCTCTGGAGTCCCTGTCACCACCTCTTCAAACATCTTCGTGAGCTCCCGCGCAATGGTGATATTCCAGTTAACTGGAATAGTGGCGCTTGTGACTACGAGGGATTCGAGTGTCTTCATAATCCGATGAGGTGCTTCATAAAACATGACGGGGATTTCGTAGTCTGGAAGTGATTTGAAAAATGTCTGTCGTCCTTTCTTCAAGGGAACAAAGCCAAGAAACACAAAACTGTTCCCCGGTATTCCCGCAATTGAAAAAGTGGCCGTGAGCGCAGAGGCACCAGGAATGGCGTCGATGCGCGCGCCCGCTCTGCGGGCGCGCGCTACGAGGAGCACCCCCGGGTCAGAAATACCAGGTGTTCCCGCATCGGAGACGAGCGCGATGTGCTTCCCTGTTTCCAAGTCTGCAAGGATGTCGTCATGCGCTTTTTCACTCGCGTGCGCATCGTACCGCCTCAGCTTCGTTGCAATCTCGTAGTGTTTCAACAGTTTTCCCG
>DALYES010000072.1:2813-4659 GCA_031972435.1 Minisyncoccota bacterium | reverse complement strand
CCCTTACCATAAAAGAGATGGGTTCTTTTTCGCGCGCGATACTCGCGCGCGACATCGGCTCCACACTCACCACGTCCGCACCCTACGGCTTTTTCTACCCCGATACACCACTCCCCGAACACCTCGTCTTCATTGTGGGAGGTATTGGTATCACTCCCTGCATGAGTATCATTCGTGACCTCACACACAGTGGAACACCACCCCGTATCACTCTCCTCTATTCAAGTCGTACACGCGAGAGTATTATCTTCCGTGATGAACTCGCACTCATGAATGAGCAATTCCCCACACTCACCGTTCACCACTTCATCACGAGAGAAACAGTCGAAGAAACCGAACATATCCACAACGCACGGATTGGAGCCGATACATTTACCAAAATCCCCCACCTCCACACCGCGGATTTCTTCATCTGTGGCTCTATCGACTTCACGAAGTGCATGTGGTCACTCCTCCGCGAGCACAATGTTCCCACCACCAAAATCTACACCGAAGGGTTTTTCTAGACAGACCAAAACACCATCGTAGGGGTCTGACCCCTACGATGGTGTTTTACGTATTACCTTTATCTATTCTGGCGTATTTTCGCCTTCGACTTCCTCTACTCGCTTTGGAGTCATTGCGACAAGTCCAAAGAGTACGACGAGTACGAGTGCTGCAATTCCCATCCCCACCCACGGTACCCACACATACTTTTCAGTGAGACGGCTCTCTTCCCCATCACACACGTCACCAATACCATCACCATCAGTGTCTTCCTGTTGTACGTTGGGAATATTCGGGCAGTTATCCTTATTTTGCATGAGTCCATCTCGGTCATAGTCATCGCACACGTCCCCTCGGCCATTTTTATCAACATCAATTTGATCGCTATTTGAGATCAGTACACAATTATCATACACATCAATTACTCCGTCAGCATCCTTATCTGACTCTCTGTATGCATTGTTTTGCACTGAAAGAGAAGGACTCAGTTTTAGCACATCTCTATCGTCAACAAGATTTCCCGATTCGCCTACCGGAATTGAAACACTCCGGTCCGCATCATGATAAAAGATATACGACGACCCCGGCTGAGCAAGAAAACGTATATTCCGTGTCCACGTCTGCACCACAGAATCTTGTACAATATGTAGCTCATTTATGCGAAGGGGTTGTGCATAGGTAAACGTCACCATCCAATTGCTCGCAAATGTAGCTGGAAAATGTAGTACCGTACCCGTAAGGCGTGTCTCTGCCACCACAACACGCTCGGCCCCATCCACCAACGCAGAAATACGTACCGAGGTCGGCAATGCTACGTACTGGTCGAGTTCCAAAAATAACGATGAGGACAAAAACGATTCGTTTGCATTAATTAAAAATTGTACCGTGTTTTCTTGCCCTTCCTGCACAGGATATTCAGCACTTGTTTCAGAATTATTATCAACCAATGCTTGTGGGTTTGTATGTGTACCGACCTGCTCCGCACCTATCACAACAGGCACCGGAGTTTCTGTGTACATTTCTCGTGTGAGATACGGAACAAAAATACTGTGTGTCACATCATATACCGCAAACACTCCGCGCTCATACGGAGATGTTTCGACAGGTAATTCAACAACCATCGGAACAACAATCGGTGGCAGTATAATTGTCTTGAATTGGTGAAAAGCCTCTACTCCGCTCGTTGAAACTTCAGCAAATACACTCGGTGTAGCACACACGAACGTAATACAAAGTATAAAGAATATTTTTTTCATAATAGATTACGCCGTTAAATTAGTAGTTTCAGTTTCTTTTGACCTTCTAAAGAATGCGGTCGAGACGAGGAGTACACCAATCACCCCAAAGGTAATGATGCGCC
>DALYES010000072.1:0-2771 GCA_031972435.1 Minisyncoccota bacterium | reverse complement strand
GGTATATATGACGAGTGCGCACATTGACGCAATATCTTCTGAGAGAATAGCGTGAAGGACAAGCCAGATGAGGACAAGTCCGTAGAGCGTACCGAAGATAAGTAACGCACTTCCGCACGTCTTGCCTGATTCAGAAGGACTTTCGGGACTGTTGCTTTTCTCATACACAAACGACCCTACAAGGGCGAGTACGATTCCTGAGAGAGCAACAACAAAGAAATCAGCATGGAGGACGCCTGTATTCCATGAGTATGCACTAATGTTTTCGAGCGATAGTATCATCGGCACAACAAACAAAAAACTGAGTGTGTTGACGATTCTCTCCTCAAGATTGAGTGTTTTTGCGACAATCACCAACACCGCTATTTCAAAGAGGTATGCAATTGTCAGTACCGCACCACTCAATTCTGCCGTCGTGGCTGCTGCGAGAAGTGCCACACTTGTTCCCCCATACACATAGAATGGAATTCGCTCTCTGGTTGTCATGAACACAATGTATGAACCAAAACTAAACACGAGCATCCATGCGACAAAGAGTAGGCTTTGCCATTCTTTAGATGCTACTCCAAATACCCACACAATGAGAAACATCGCTGTACCAAATGCAGTCAGTAGGTGTGGCTTTGAAAGCACTGCACCGCTCACGCGAATGATACTGATGATGTTTGCGATGAAGAAGATGGCCACGAAGAGAAATACCCAGAGGAGAACCATTGTGCTGTCGCTCCCGTATCCCATGATGTATGGGGATGTTTCAAGGAATACGATGATGAGTGCGGTGAGTGTGAGGTTTCTCCATCCGGTCCCATACACAATCCAAAGCGTACCCAACACGACGACACAGAGGTACATGAACTGACCCGTCACCGATGGGGTTGGTGAGGCGGTAAAGTATGGTGCAATACCTGCCAATATGAGCCCCGCAAGTGCAAGACTATTCCTCTCGTACCGTAAACTCACAAATGCCACAAAGGCCACGGTGACGAACATGAGGAGGAGTGCGGAGGCTGGCGTGAAAAAATCATACATGGCGCGCGCAGCAAACACCGTGAGGAGTACCGTACTCGAACCGAGTACCACAAACACTGCGCCTTGGTGTTCATATTTTCGAATACGCCATACGCCGAGAACCAAGATGAGTGCTCCTGTGAGAAGTCCAAGCCCAATTCTCCCCGCTTCGCCAATCCAGTTATTCATGAACGCGTAGCTCACAAACCACCCCATACCCATGAGGAGAAAGAGTGCTCCCACTTTCATCAAAAAGTCTTTCTTGAGCCAGACGATGAAATTATCAAAATTATTTGGCTCTGACACATACGCAACCGGTGGCCTATATTCATCTGATTGCACACTGTCTGTCTGCATCTGTTGAGGCTGTGCAGTAGGACTTGGTACTCTGTATTCGTCGCCATAGAGTAGAGTGGTCGCTTGTGCTTCATTGCGTACTCCGAGGCGCTCTTCCAGTCTATCTACCCTTCCCTTCAACTGTGCAAATAAGTACCAGAGGTAACCAGCGACTATAATAAAAATGAGTTCCATAAAAAAACCGTGAGAAATTATAATAAATGTCTACTTACAATTATACGCGATACGGCACAATCATTGTGCCGTACTGGTGATAATGTTCCCTCAAGGCGACACCTTGAGGAGAGAGTATTCCCTCATACTGAGCGACATCGTAAGTCGCACATCTACTCAATAAACTGTATCGAGAATGGGTACATCCCCATGCCACAACTTCCTTCGAGAGGACCGGCTTGATTTACTCCCACATCAATATCCGTCGTCCCCGTTCCTGGAAGCACCTGCGACACGTCCCTACTCGGGATACGCACCGACGCGGAGCAGTCAAATGTGCCTGTCGTGTTGAAACGCACAATAGTTGGCACACCCGCTTTCGCGACACTTACCTCAGGAAGGTACCCGCCCTTTGCGTCAATCATCACTACCTGTTTCTCTCCCTCCATCGTGACATTACTCGTGATGCCTGTTGCAGTGGGTGTTCCACCATTCTCCTGTGGGTTTTCACGCAAGAAAAGAGCACCTCCGATAATCACAATGCCAATACTTACTGCAATGAGTGTATTCTTCATACTAAAATGTAAATACAGGTGATAGAAGTCCTACTACGACGAAGCTATTTATAAGATTCATAAGTGCAAATGCGAGGACGATGAGTCCCGCAGTTTTATAAAAAATTCCAGCGTATCGACTTTCCCCGAGTGATGCCGAGCCGACGCTCACGAGTGCGAGTACAGGGAGTGTCCCCAAGGCAAAGGTAAGCATGGTGAGTCCGCCCGCCACAAACCCTCCCGCACTGAGCGTGTAGATTTGCATCGATTGGGTGAAGCCACACGGCATGAAGAAGGTGGCAATACCGACAAGAAGTGGTGTGAATGTAGAGTTCACCATACGTACCCCCTCAATGTGGTTACGAAATACTTTGGGGAATGAAATACGTATACCGCTCACCGCCTCTACACCGAGCAGTTTGAGTCCGAGAATAATCATCACCAGTCCTATGACCACATTGAGTATGAAGGTCATGGTGGTACTGAGCGTAAATGCAGTCCCTATGAGACCAATGATGCCACCGAGGAAAAAGAATGCGACGAGGCGCCCCACGTGGAAATAGAGTTGCGGAGCAAATCCTCTCCCCGCTTGTGCAAAGGTCGCCGAGAGTGAGAGCACAATACCTCCCACCACCGCCATACACGTCGAGAGCGACGCGATGATTCCAATGAGGAACACCGCTCCATACCCGAGTTCAC
>DALYES010000071.1:2054-4727 GCA_031972435.1 Minisyncoccota bacterium | reverse complement strand
ATGAATGAGTTTGTGAAGAAAATCGTGCATGCGTGGTCCACGAAGTGTTGCTTGGTATCCAATCACGTCACCTTGACGCAATTTGAAGGACGCAATAGATTTTTTTGCAGGGCGACCCATAACCTTCTGACCGGTGATGCGTGCGAGATGGTTTTGGATAAGCGCAATTCTCTGCTTATCTTGAATCTTCCCCGTACCTGTTGAAATCACCACCTTCACAACGCGTGGCGCTTGCATCACATTTGTATAACCACACTCATCTTTGAGTGCTGGATATACTGTTTGTAATGTCTCTTTCATTGTTTTCATACGACCAAAATTATTATTTCGTTACCCTGTACTAAATCTTTACTCCTGTTGGACGTGCGATACGCACTTTTTTTGCTTTTTCACCCTCGCCCTCGGTGATGTATCCTACACGTACTGGTTTTCCAGTTTTACTATCCTTAAATCCTACATTAGCAACAGGGATTGGCATCGGTTTGGTCACAATTTGTCCCTGTGAGCCACGCTGTTTTGATTTTTGGTGCTTTGTGACAACCCCAACCCCCTCAACGAGTACGCTCATTTTCTTTGGAAAACTACGTATGACCGTACCCTCCTTTCCTCGATCTTTACCTGCAGTCACCACAATGGTATCTCCTTTCTTGATTTTCATGCTTAGATTTTGTTATAAGCGAAGCGAATTAAAAAATCTTAGCCGTCGCCATGTGCTTCCCTAATGCCTCATGGCGACGAATATACTTTTTCTTCCTCTATGCTCTAATCTTACTAATAAAAATTATACAACTTCAGGTGCGAGAGATACGATTTTTTGGTATCCCGCGGCGCTCAATTCTCGAGGAATTGGACCAAACACACGGTTTGCTCGTGGTTCCTTTTTTTCTTTGTCGACCAAGACAACGGCATTGTCGTCAAAACTAACGTACGATCCGTCTTTTCGACGAAACGGTTTCACCTGACGTACAACTACCCCGTACACAACGTCCTTCTTCTTTATCATCTTTCGTGGCTCTGCGGTTTGTACAGAGAGCACGACGAGTTCACCAAGCTCAGCATAGTGTTTCTTTGAACCCCCGAGCACCTTGAATACTCGGCCAATTTTTCCGCCTGAGTTGTCAGTTATTTTGACAATTGTTTGTGGTTGAATCATATGTGTATATTACGATGATTATCCCTTGACGAGTTCAAAGTATTTTCGCTTTGAGCGTGGGCGAGTTTCACGAATTTCGACCAATTCTTTTTCCTTTGCAGTATTTCCTGCGTCATGAACGAGGTATTTCTTTGTGCGTCGCATGAACTTCTTATACTTTGGGTGCATAACGTAACGCTCAACAGCGACCGTGATGGTGTCCTGCATTTTTGTAGATACCACAGTTCCACGAAGGATGCGTCCTCCGGTAGCTGTTGTTTCTGTTGTTGTGTGTTCTGTTGACATATTATTTATAGTGCGCTAGTTATGCTTGTGGTGTTCGTGTGCGAAGTTCGGTGAGTGCCTGTGCAATCTCCCGGCGGATAGTGCGGATTGCGTGTGAGTTGCGCATACCACTTCCGGTAACTCCAAATCGAAGTTTTCGGAGTTCCTCTCGCTTTTCGTTAATAAACTGTACTAAATCTCCATCAGTTTTCTTTTGTAATTCTGTCATATGCATACTCATTACACGCGTGTTTCTTCTCGAGTAACAACTTTTCCTTTCAAGGGAAGCTTCGCGGTCGCCTTTCTGAGTGCTTCTCGTGCAACTGTCTCACTCACCCCATCGATCTCAAAGAGAACACGACCTGGATGTACATCAAAGATAAAGTGGCTTGGGTCTCCCTTTCCTTTACCCATACCTACCTCAGCTGGCTTCTTGGTAACAGGCTTATCAGGAAAAATACGAATCCAGACCTTACCCGTCTTACCGAGTGTTCGTGAAATAACTCGTCGAGCTGCCTCGATTTGATTTGACTTAACCCGAGACTGAGTCGTTGCCTTAAGTCCAAATGCACCGAAAGAAACCGTGACGCCACGAGTATCAGGAGCATTGAGACGATCGACATGCTTTCGTCCTACTTGCCATTTTCGGTGTTTTACTTTCTTAGGAAATAACATATGCAAATTTATTATGCGTTAGTACGTGAAGTTGGTCGGCGCTCTCGCCCTGCAGTTGCTCGTTCTTCTGTCTTTACCGCACGAGTAGCGAAGATATCTCCGCGATAAATCCATACCTTAATTCCAATTGCTCCGTATGGAAGAACAGCAGTCTCTCGTGCAAAATCAATGTCAGCGCGAAGTGTCTGAAGCGGTACTCGTCCTCTTTTGATTTCCTCTTTTCGCGCCATTTCTGCGCCACCCAAACGCCCTGAACAGATAATACGGACACCCTTCACGTCACGGTTTGCCATTATCTTCTCTGCTGTCTGCTTCATCACACGACGGAATGGCATTCGTTTTTCGAGCCCTTCAACCACCATTTGACCTACAATTGACGCACTTAATTCAGGAGAACGAACTTCTTCAATATCAACCTTAATTTCTGGCTTCTCGGCGAGCTTGAGCGTACGGAGAATCATGTCGATTTCCTTTCGAAGCTTGGTAGCACCCTCGCCACTACGCCCAATAATGAGCCCTGGGCGCGAGGTACTGATAATGACGCGGAACACTTTCTCGTTACGTTCAATAACAATGCCCGC
>DALYES010000071.1:0-2044 GCA_031972435.1 Minisyncoccota bacterium | reverse complement strand
GTCACGAATGACTCCGAGGCGCTGAACGTATGGGTGTGCGACGTGTGTCATGGTAGTAAATTACAAATTAAGAACGGTTACTTGGTACCAAGTTCCACTTTGATGTGGCTACTTCGCTTATTAATACGTGCTCCGACTCCTCGTGCGCGAGGCATCATTCGCTTCAACACAGTTCCCTTATCGACAGCAACTGATTTGACCACCAGTGTTGAAACGTCGATTCCCTGTGACTTCGCATTTGCTTCAGCAGACTTGATGAGTTTAGTGAATGGGAGAGCTGCTCGTTTATTCACAAAAACGAGTGTATCGAGTGCCTTTTTGACATCCTTACCACGAACAAGGTCAGCAATGAGACGGACTTTACGAGGTGATTGACGATAATTTTTGAGTATTGCTTTCATATTTCAGACTATTTTTTAGCTGGTGCTGTTTTTGCTGCTTTTGCTGCTGCAATTTCTGCTTCCTTCTTCTTAGTCTCGAGTTCCTTCTGCATCTTTCCTCCGTGGCGGATAAATTTCTTTGTTGGTGAGAATTCACCGAGTCGGTGACCTACCATTTCCTCGACGACGAGTACTTCAACATGGGTCTTCCCGTTGTGTACACCAAACGTAAAACCAACCATTTCTGGAGAAATGACTGACGCACGGTCCCACACCTTGATAACTCCCGTATCGTTTGGTCGCTTATCCTGAACTTTCTTCAAGATTTTTTCATTAATATATGGTCCTTTATATAGTGATCGTGACATAACTCAAAAAGCGCGTGAACGCATAAAAAGGTTACTCTACCAATTGATTGGTGAGAACCTCGTGTAACAGCAGGTAACGGCCAGTGCTAAACGAAGTGCCCACAAAACGTGCTGTGTTGCAAACCTGCCAAGGCTTGCACAGCGGAGGTTCTGAACGTGGGCTATAGTACGCGAAATCAAAAAGAATGTCAACTTATATTTTGAGTTATAAAAAAGACCCTGCATGTAGCAAGGCCTTATGTTGAGCACCGTAACGTTATATCGGTGCGACAGCGAAAATTGGCCGATAAACCAGCCACCCAATGAAACTTTTGATGCACATGACAAGCCAGAGTCCTTCTTCTCCCACGATTTTTACAGCCAAAATATGCCGTTGTTGTGGTAGATTAGGAGTATATTCACCAACAGATGGTGGTTTACTTGGAAGGTACACCATTCTGGAAGTATCAAGTTGTATCTCAAGCCTTTCACCAGATACATTTACACAGTGAAACAACTGAGGGGTATCCTCGACACCACTCGATTCTGCACCTATACGCGCACAAATCCGAAGGACGGGAGGGACCGCAGTGAGTTCTGTATAAACATCATGTTCATCGGGGCTAAAGTAGTTAAGGTTTTCCAAATTTTTTCTCCAATCATAGAAAACTTAAAAAGAACAAAATCAAAGATTCTGAGTCGCGATAGTAACACATACATACACATGTGGCAAATTTTACGCTGTGAGTAACTCATTTTTGATACACAGTGCTATACTCAGACAATGAAACATCTCCGTGGAGGCACCCACACCACCCTCACCGAAACTGCTGAGGAAGTTGTGCGTGTTCTTGAGAAAATACCAGAAGTGACCAAGATTTCTCCCGGTATCATCAGTAAAGACCGCAATCGGGGCAGTATTCGAATTGTGACCGCGGTATTCACTACTGCTGGTATGGAACTGCTCATTTCAGGACAGGGAGTGCAGAAAGTAGCGGTACACTGTAGTCCAACGAGTGTAGGGGATATTTTCTCCACGTTATCAACACACAAAAAACTCTCATTGATTACGTTTAAAACACGAGACAGAAAACCGGGGGTGTGAAATGAAACACTTCCCGCGAATGACGGACATCCGATGTCCGTCATTCGCGGGAAAAGATACATATGGTGATACTGAAAAAAGGAATCTGTTTTTTGGTTTATCTCTTTCCATCACGAATCACTTAGTGGATGTGTTCACTTCATTCCACATCCACTAACCTCCAGTTACCCCTCAAGTAGGACAGATTGCTCATAATAATACTCCCTCGGACT
>DALYES010000070.1:0-4920 GCA_031972435.1 Minisyncoccota bacterium | reverse complement strand
GTTTTGCTCCATCAATGTCTACTGTCCCCTGATGTATGGGGAGTACGACTCCTTCCTGAATAAATTGCACCGAGCTCAACGAGAGAGAAATTTCATTCCGTGTGGGGTCAACGCTTCCTGGTTCTGCGACAGTCGATGTTCCCGATGGAGCAGGCGTCACTCCCCCTGTGGTAAATCGTATCGAAGTCACCGCACCTGAAGAAATATTTCCACGTTTGTCATAACTAAACACCGTATAAAATTGGTGCGAACCAACAACGGCACCTTCGTCACGAAAACCACTCGCAAGTCCTTCGTATACCACCCATCCATCGGCAATGTCGCTCGGGTAAAAACGGTCGTTACGCACGACACGGACATACGAAAGATCAGGGTCTTCTGGTAATTTCCATGAGAGCACCACATCAGTATCAGCTCGTGTTGCGGTGAGTCTCGTTACGTTTCCCGGTGGAAATATGTCATCAAGCTGAAGTGTCGTGAAGGTGCCACTATGGAGCGTTCCCTCACGACCAAATCTGTCCTCTCCCTCAATTGTGAAATAGTACAGTGTCCCTGGGGTAAGTCCTGATATCTGCGTCTCATGTTTCTTTGAGAATGCCTGCTCGGCGAGTGACCCGAGTTCATACGAGCTCGTCTTTCCCCATTTTATGACTGAGTGAATGTACATATTGGTCATGTAGCGAATAATGACCGAATCTTTCTGTGGGAGTATTTCCAACGTGAGAATGATGTTATCAAGTGGCGTCAATCGAAAACCGTACCTCGTTCCAGAGGTGTCTGCTGGTGGAGGGACGGGAATGCTGAGGGTTGTCGTTGCAACTGATGTCGATGTTGCGGATTCATTAAAAAAATGATCAAACGCGCTCACGAAGTATGTGTAGGTTGTACTTGCGGTGAGCCCGGTATCTATGTAGACCGGCGTTGTTGTTGTTGCAATGAGGACATTATCCCGCCACACATGGTAGCCCGTGAGTGCAATATCATCTGTCGACGGGAGCCATGAGAGATCAATTTGTGTAGATGCAACAGGTACTGCCGTGAGTCCCGTTGGAACCGTCGGGGGATTGGAATCTATCCCGAGGAATGTTTGTATCGAAAAATCACTCGTGAGTGCATAGAGTGGCCCCCAAGGAACCACCAAGCACAGTATAAAAAATGAATACATCCAGTTTCGAACCATGACAAAAGTATACCCTATTATAATGATACTGCGGTGAGCGTTGTGGTTGCAACATAGGTACCATTTGTCTGTACGACAGAACCACCTATTCCTACTCTAAAATTAACGGTCGTCGTGGAACCATTTGGTGTGTTTGCAGATGTACGACGAACAATCTCGAGAGGGGTCGTACTCAGTCCATCCCAACACGCGAGCGCAGTTTCACTTGCTCCCGTGTTACACGAAACACCATTGTCTTTAAAGCGAGCGGTGACATCAACTCCTGACGGTGAGTACCCGAGGTGCGAGTCTGCAGCATTGGTGACAAATGCGAAATCTGGAGCGCCCACAGGTACATAGTCGGCAATAGAATCGCTTCCCTTTTGCATTGCGGGACTCTGCGATGCAACGATAGTCATCTGGTATCCCGAGGCACTATCAGTCGTCACAGTCACGGTAGTAGAGCCATTCGCGATGCCTCCCGACACACCCGGAATCGAGGGGGTCATTGTGACTGAATTTACGGCGGTCATTGAGATGAACGTATTTACCATCTGCTGGTACCCCGCCTTCAAACTGTAACTGGCACTTGTGGAATCACCTGTCGCAATCTCACCTGCAGTGGATTCAAGCTTGTAATTCGTCGAGGTCGACAAACCACCGCCAAAGTTTATAGAATCGCTCTGAATACGGTAGTTGGTACTCTGCATTGTTTGTGCACTCACAAGAGTGATACACACCATGAGTATTGGGGTAAGTATGAGCGCGGAACATGCGGTGATGAGTGTGTCTCGAAGACTCATACGCATTGCCTACTTACGTTTAAATTCAAACTTTCTGAAGAATGTGCGAATAAGGAAGAAGACAAGGAAGAGAGCGGTAAAACCTCCCGTGAGTGGTTTCCATGGAAGTACCCAAAACGAGTAACTCATGGTATCGATGGTATCGTCGTAGCTTCGATTGATACTGAGTGTTGCGGTATAGCGCCCAAAGAGAAATTCTCTGTCCCACGACACTTCACGAAGGCGCACTGATTGTGGAAGGACAAACCATGGATCAAGTTTAAGGAACCCCATTTCATCACCAAACATATTGGTGATACGGAGTTCTCCGTATGGCGCAAGGTGAATCGAGCCCGTATTCTCAAAGAGAACGCCAAAATTTATTGGACTCTTTTGATAAAACTTCTTATCGGGTGCCGTTCCAAAACTCTTGAGGCGCCCTTCCTTTTCAACTGCTCCAGGGATAGTGACAAAGAAGAGTGTCCCGATACGTGCAATAATTGCAGACTGTGGCACCGTACCTGCGCTATCTCCCTCCACCGCACTGAGCGCAACGGTATTCACAAGCACACTACCATAGAGTCCTCCAGGGTCTGCATTTGCAGGAATTGAGATGGTAACAGGAACACGCGCCCGTTGGTTCTGGTCAAGCTCAAAACTGTAATGAGGGACGGTGATGTAGTCCTTAATAGAGTATGGCCCTCTATCGTCTCCGAGAAGTACGATGGAAGTGTTTGGATCCTGAGAACCCTTTACATCTTCAACGTTGATATTAAATTTGCGACGTTCTCCCGTACGATTGGTGATGGTCATTTCAACCACCTTCATCTCTCCCGGTTTTACCGTCACATCAATTTTCCCCGGGCCAACCACAAAGTCACCAACGGCGTTCCCTCCCCCAGGAACGCCTTCTGTTTGATATGGAGCTTGTTCTGATATAAGTTCAGGAACTGGCGATGTGTTTATAGGGACTTCCTCTTCTGAACGCACTACAGAGGGTAATGCGCTCGAGAACAGGAGTGCACAGAGTACTGTCGCAACTGCGTATTTTCTGTGCACGGTAGCAAACATAAGTAGACGAAAGTGTACTATGGATTAGTCACCGCAGTCAATGTACCTGTCGCGGTGTAGTATCCCGAAGGAAGTGCTGGCGATGGTGCACTTGGTACCGCAACTTTGAACTTGAGTGTTGTCGTTGAACTACCGTTCGCAGCCGTTGAATTGATGATTTGCCGTGGCGTTGTCGATGGATTGAGCCAACATCGGTCTGCAGTCACCGTAGAACCTGTGTTACATGTAGAAGCACCATCATTTTTGAATGCTGCCGCGAGCTCTGCTGATGTTGAAGCATTCACGGTGTACCCAAACTCAGCTGAACCTCCCGATGCATTATCTTGCCAAGTATAATCTGGAGTACCAACTACTGATGGTGTGTAGTTACTGATGTACGATGAGGTTGCGCTCGTTGAACTCGCGACCATTGCAGGTGACCCTGATACAGTCGTAGTGGCAAAATGAACCGTCATATTGTACCCCGTACTGTTGTTGGTATTCACCGACACAATGGTGGTACCTGTTGCATAACCTCCTGTGAGACCTGCAATAGTACCTACCATGGTGACATTTGATGGTTGTACCAAGAATGCAATTTCATTGGTAATCTGCTGGGTCACCGAGAAGTTGTTACTCGTGATTGCCTGCCCTACCGATGGTTCGAAGGCAAAAAAACTGAACACACCCAGTGCAAAGATGAGAATCGCTGCAACGAATGATGTCTTTGCTGAGTATAATAAATGTGTGTTATTCATATAGTAATGGTTGTCCTAGTAGTTGAGTTATGATTCTTAAGTCTCATTCTATCTAATTTTTTCTCTCTTTCATATACATACTCTGTGTATATGTATGAGTTTTAGTTTTCTTGACCCATGACTCTTTCCTTGTATTCTTATTTTTACATATTTTTTAATTTATTAAGTGCTCTTTTTAAGAATCTTCTTGGTAGTTTTGCTGTTTAAGAAATTCTGTTTTGTTACCACAGAACGCCCAAGTTTTTGCTCCAATTTTTTTCGCGCTCCTCCTGCAATAGAACCTCCTACTTGTGCATCTTCCTTTAATTTTGCAACACCGTGAGAATTTTCGGTGCGATGGATTTCTGTAGTCGCTCTCTCTCCTAGCATGCTAAAAATGAGCTCAAAATCATCCATATGATCTCGCAAGTTTTCTCGTTTCAAACCCTTGAGTTTTTTGTACTCATGAGGAGTTACTCCAAAAGTCGCCTTTGAAATTTCTGCGGTCAAAATTTCATAATCACTGTCCTTTTGTGCACCTCGCTGTTGCCATTCATCAGTCAATTCCTCACGAATTGCGATGCCACGCATACGCTTCTCAATCCAGTCATCAGGATACCCTTTGAGTTTATAGAGCATTCGTGTACGCTTGGTTGCAAGCTCGGGGTTCTCTATTTCTTGGACACGTTCATAGCCGACCTTTGCAAGCCAACGCTTAAATGGCTCAGCTTTTGGTGAGGGGATGGACTGAACAATGCGGAACGCATCTTCCGTATTTACGCAGTCTGTTGCATATTTCTTACCGTCTGAGGACAGAAGTTTCAGTCGTCGACACATTGTCGATAACTCAGCATTCTCCTCATTTTTGACTCGAACCTTCATTCGATACCAATAGTCATGCGGGTCCGTACTCTCGGTGAGAGCTTCGATGATGTCAATCACAGAAAAATACCACTCATTATCATGAAGCGTTTTACGAATTTTTGTATTTTTGAATAATACTATTTTTGTGTCTTCGGTGTGCATATGTTGGTTTTTAGGATTGGATATTTTGTGCCTATACTACTGGTTCACTCGGTGCTGGTGAAGGATCAGGCTGGGGCTCTGGGGCAACTTCTGGCGATACTTCTATGGGTGGAGTCTCAGTAGGTGGTGGCGTTTGTATGTTTGGATTTTCAGGTGTTTGATCTGC
>DALYES010000069.1:1267-4938 GCA_031972435.1 Minisyncoccota bacterium | reverse complement strand
CAATATCTTTCACCTGCATCGTGAGAGCATTCTATCATGAATACCAAGCTCCTGTGGAAAATAAAAAACGGCGCTTGTTGTTGCAAAGCGCCGTCATTCTGTTGTTTCCACCGTCAGTAGTAGCGTCGGCAATTCCTGTACCCCCACTGGTCGTAGTAGCAATGCACCCTCGGTTGTGGGGCATAATACGGCGCAGGGGCGTAGTATGGCGCAGGGGCGTAGACCCGTGGTACAGGTACGATGATGGGAGCAGCGGGGATCACCGTGGTTTGCCACCCTGGTGCATTCATGCACCTTCGGTCATCATGCTGGGGACTACGTCCCCCAAAATGACGACCGCGGCCATCGTGTTGATTCCCGAAGTAAATCACTGCTCCGGGCGGTGGCGGGAGAGGCCTCCATCCGTAATTCGGATGGTACTGCCGTTGTTGTACAACAATCTGCCCATTGGGCAACGTGTAGTACACAGGGTCCGGAGCAGGAGCAACATACCGCTCCTGATAGACCGGTGACGACTGGTAAACCTGTGCCTGATAAGCATTTCGTGCTGGCACAACGGTGCACCCGGACAAACCAAGCATGGCCAGTGCGACCATGGCAATGTAAAGAACGACCTTGTTCATTTTTTTCTCCTTTCATGAGAAAAACAGGATGTTAATATTATACAATACCATTTTAAAAGCGCAACCCCTTTGGTACCTCCAGCACAACAAATAAGGGCCGGTCTTGAAAAATTCTCAAGATTCCGACCCTTGCGTTTTGGTCAACGCTTTCCGCGGTGACCACCTTGGTGTGGATGTTGATACAAACCACCGAAGGTGGCGGCGCCACCAACAACGACCGTCCCGCTTTGGTAGTTTTGGGTGACGAGATGCTGATTCTGATCAGTCATCCACCACTCACTGTACTTACCTTGAGGTGTTGACGAGATCGAGACGCACCCCGACATGGTCAGCGCGACCAATATGATACAAGGAACAGTTTTCATGTTTTTCCTCCAAAGGAAAAGAATTTGATTGCTTATATTATATCATATACTCACTTTTTGTCAAGCAATTTTCCACTATACCAATAAAAAAGCCGGTTTCCTAAGAGATTTAAATACATCTCTTAGGAAACCGGCTTCACTTGATGCAGGTATGGACGATAGTCATTTGACTGGCGCCATTTCGTCCCCGCACTTCCACAGAACGCTCCTCATACTGCGCTTCTTGGCAGTATGGTGTCGCTCCATGTAGTTTAACAGCTGCCATCCCGACTGTTTGAGCAACAATCGGGATGTCGCTCTGGATGTACATCGTGCTTCCTCCACACCCCCCAAGGAGGAGGGTGAGGAGGGAAACAAGAGTTTTTTTCATTCTTTCTCCTTGAATCCGTTTACCAGTATGGATTGTACTGGTTGTATGGACTGTATTGGTAATTCTGTTGCGGGGGCGGGATTGGGTTACCCTTCCTGCTCGATGCAACTTCATACATCTTGCAGTCAACCCGACTGTTGTCGTTACTGACACTCGCACTCCGCGAATGTCCCACGTCCTCAGACCTTGCTCCCTTCACGCCCTTTGCCCACTCCATGACGACATCGGCATTGTAAGGAATGCACGGGCGAGCTTGCATGGGCTGAATGGGAACACATGCCTGCAATGACGCGAGGCCAACCACCAATGCGACAATTTTCAAATTTGCTTTCATTTCGCTCTCCTTGAGCAATTTTAACAACTTATATTATATAATAATCCCATACTTTGTCAACAATCCCCAAAAGTGTGTTGTTTGGGTGGGTTTTTTGCTGAGTCCTCGTGGTACCATGTACACATGCCCGTTTTTGATGATTCACTCATGGATGCCAAAATTGCGACCCTCCGTAATAGTGAGGAAGAGCTCCTTGTGGAATTCATTGCTCCAAAACATGGCCTCCCCTATGTCAATCTACACAACACACCTATTGATGTTGAGGCCCTCCGTCTCTTCCCTGAGGAAGATTCCGTTCGATTTGAATGTGCCATTTTTAACAGAAAGGAGAACACCGTATCTGTCGCTATCGTCAATCCAAAACATCCTGAAATTCCCACTATTATAGAAAAACTCAAAGGTTTGGAGCTTACCGCGACCTTTTTTCTTGCTTCACACCAGAGTGTCACCTTTGCGTGGGAACGGTACAACGATATTCAAAAAGCAGTTGCTGAGACGCGTGGCGTACTCGATGTGAACGAAAAAATGATTGCCCAGTTTATGGCAGAAATTCACTCCAGTTTTGATGTGAGTGGACAGCTCACGCGTATTCAATCTGAGGTCAATGTCGAACGTACTACACGAATAATTGAAATACTCTTTGGTGGAGCTCTCGCACTCCGTGCATCTGACATTCACATTGAACCAGAGGTAAAGTCAACTCGAATTCGTTACCGTCTTGATGGCGTACTCATGGATGTCGGTACTGTTGCTCGTGAGTCGACACACCATATTGTCTCTCGACTCAAATTACTCTCTGGTCTCAAATTAAATATCCGTAGTGAATCACAGGACGGACGATTCACGTTTGATGTGGGGACACGAAAGATTGAAGTTCGTACTTCCGTTGTCCCTGGTTCATTTGGTGAATCATTCGTGATGCGTCTCCTTGACCCAAATTCCGCAAACTTTAGCCTTGAAAAACTGGGTCTCAATCCGAGAATGCATGAAATTCTCGCAAAAGAACTCAAGCGTCCGAACGGCTCTATTATCACGACTGGCCCTACGGGGTCGGGTAAAACGACCGCACTTTACTCATTTCTTCAAGCAGTGCACACCCCCGAACTTAAAATTATTACCCTTGAAGATCCTGTTGAATATAAACTTCCTGGTATTGTTCAAATTCAGGTCAATAGAGAGTACACGTTTGCACTCGGCTTACGAGCAGTGCTCCGCCAAGACCCTGATGTGATTCTAGTAGGAGAAATTCGTGATCATGAGGTAGCAGAGACCGTGGTACATGCCGCTCTCACAGGCCACTTGGTTTTCTCAACACTGCACACAAACAGCGCGGCTGCTGCTTTCGCTCGTCTCATCGACATTGGCGTTGACTCGCGCATGTTTGGAAGCGCATTCAATGTCATCCTCGGACAACGACTCGTCCGCGTCCTCTGTCCACAGTGCAAAAAAGAGCGCGCGATTACAACCGAGGAGCAAGTAATGATTCAACGCACGCTCGGAGTTCCAACTGCAATTCATACCGTATTCGACGCAGTGGGATGTGAGGCGTGTGGCATGAATGGGTATAAGGGACGTATTGGCGTTTTTGAGGCGATTTTGGTAGATGAGGCAGTTGAAGTAGCGGTGATCTCTGATTCTCGTGAGGTTGTTATTTTGGAAGCAGCTAAACCACAAAATATTCCCACCATGCAACAAGATGGTATTTTCAAAGCTCTTGGAGGAATAACCTCTCTTGATGAACTTGGTCGTGTGCTTGGACTCTACTTAAACTAGTGGTGGGTAGTACGCACAAAAAAACCGCTCCTGCGGTTTTTTGTGCGCTACGCAACCCTCGTATCTTTAGGTCAAGAGGACGTGTGTGTGACTCTGTGCTATATTCACCTATAGCGTTGTCGTTCTTCCCTATCGAACATATAACCCTTGACGCAATAGCTTCCGTAAGAAGTGACACTCCAAAACTAAGGAGTAACCCAGTGAAC
>DALYES010000069.1:0-1257 GCA_031972435.1 Minisyncoccota bacterium | reverse complement strand
GAAGGCGAGTACCAGAATGCCCTCGCTCTGAGTGCCAAGTATTGCGTAAAGGGTTATCAGTTCGATATCCCCAAAATAAAAAGAAACATTCGGTATTTCCGAATGCAATGAACGATACGACAGTATTTTAGCATGTCTGTTTTTTTTGTCAACCCCTCCCTTTCCTCCATTATTCATATACAATATATCAATGGATACACCTTCTGATCGTAAACCTACTATTGAGCGGGATTTCACAGGCAACTTGGACCAAACACTTCGACCACAGAGCTGGGAGGAGTACGTTGGTCAAACAAAAATAAAGGAAAACCTACGTATTTTACTCACCGCAGCGCGGGAACGTGGACATGCGGCAGAACACATTCTCCTCTATGGGCCACCGGGGCTCGGAAAAACGACTCTCGCACACCTCATCTCAAAGACCCTCGGCACCAACATGAAGACCACCTCAGGTCCTGCAATTGAGCGCGTGGGTGATTTGGCTGCAATTCTCACCAATCTCTCCCCTGGGGATGTCCTTTTTATTGATGAGATTCACCGTCTCTCAAAAACAATTGAAGAGGTGCTCTACCCTGCAATGGAATCCGGCGTACTCGATATTATTATTGGGAAGGGCCCGTCAGCGCGCACCGTGCAACTTGAGCTCCCCCCCTTTACCCTTGTTGCTGCAACAACGCGTGTCTCACTTCTCTCGGCCCCCCTTCGTTCTCGTTTCTCTGGTGGCACCTTTCGGCTAGAATTTTACACTGACGAAGAAATTGCTCGTATCTTGGGTCGCTCGGCGGAATTACTTTCGGTTCGTATTGTGGACACACTTCTTGCATACATAGCCCACCGCTGTCGCGCAACTCCACGAACTGCAAATTACCTCTTGAAACGATGTCGTGACCTTGCTCAACTCGAGGGCACTGATCTCAGTGAATCTATTATTGAAAAAACATTTGATCTCCTCGAGATTGATTCGCGTGGACTCACTGGCCCAGACAGGGCTGTACTTCGAGTTATTATTGATACATTTCATGGAGGACCTGTGGGGCTCAACACGATTGCAGCAGCAACGGGGGAGGAAATGTCCACAATTGAAGACGTCATTGAGCCATACCTTATTCGTCAGGGCTTTCTTGAACGCACACCACGGGGCCGCATAACCACCACACACGCTTCGGCTCACATGCAGGATGTTGGTATGGGGAGTTGATAAATGCGACAGACAGTGGTTACATACTAGAGTCCGCCCAATAACTTACAGATACGAGG
>DALYES010000068.1:3041-5073 GCA_031972435.1 Minisyncoccota bacterium | reverse complement strand
TGGCTAGAAAATCAGTCAAATTGCGTGCAATGCGTACGCCGAAGTACAAGAGCCAAGTGGTACGCCGATGCTTTAAGTGTGGTCGAAAGCATGGGTACATGCGAGATTTTGACATGTGTCGAATCTGTTTCCGTGAAGCAGCGCATGAAGGACATATACCAGGTATTAAGAAATCATCATGGTAAACGACCCAGTAGGAGATTTTATCATCCAGCTCAAAAATGCGGGGATGGTACGTAAGGGAACAATCAGTGTCCCTTACTCAAAATTGAAGCACGCAGTCGCAGACAAACTCGTTCTCATTGGATTCATTGAGAGCGCGACAAAATATGGCAAAAAGGTAAAGAAGACGCTCGATATTACCCTGAAGTATGACGCACAGGGTACTCACCTCATTCGTGGAGTAGAGCGAATCTCAAAACCAGGTCGACGCCTCTATCTCGGTGTTTCTGAGATTTTCCCCGTCAAGTTTGGTAAGGGAAAGCGCATTCTCTCAACCCCTCTCGGTATTCTCACTGGTGAAGAAGCAAAGGAGAAGAACGTGGGCGGCGAAGAACTATTCATCATTTGGTAATCATCACACTATGAGCAGATTAGGAAAACAACCAATTCAGATTCCTGCAAACGTCGAGGTGACGTGTGAAAAAGGAATCCTCAAGGTCAAAGGCCCAAAAGGTGAGCTCTCGCGAGTTGTTGCGGGTGATGTTGCTATTGTTATTCAGGATGGTGTTGCAACAGTCAATAAAACTAAGGAGAATCCAAAATCACAGGCACTATGGGGTACCTATGCAGCACACCTCCTCAATATGATCACGGGAGTCACAGAGGGATTCACAAAGATTTTAGAAATTGAAGGTGTTGGATACAAAGCAGAAGCACAGGGAGGTAACAAAATTAAACTCGCAATCGGCTTTTCGCACCCTGTTGAACTCACCGCACCACAGCATGTCCAAGTTGTAACCGAAAAGAACGTCATTACCATCACCGGTATTGATAAGGAAGTTGTTGGGCAATTTGCAGCAGACATTCGAAAGAAGAAGGAACCAGAGCCATATAAGGGCAAAGGAATTCGGTATCGCGGAGAATACATTATTAGAAAGCAAGGTAAGAAGGGTGTTTCGTAATCACACGCTTTGAAACGTACTATGAGTATCACATCACAAAAAGTAGTAAAACGAGATCGCCGTCACGCGCGTATTCGCGCAAAGGTGAGTGGAACAGAAGCGCGCCCTCGCCTTGCGGTCTTTCGAAGCAATCGCTTCATCTATGCTCAGCTCATTAATGATGAGACAGGAGTGACCATTGTCGGTCTCGATACACGAAAGACAGAAGGAGCAACTGCACTCCTCCGTGCGAAGGCACTCGGAACAATGATTGCCGTGGAAGCCAAGAAAAAGGGTATCGAAGCAGTGGTTTTTGACCGCGGCGGATTTCAGTACCAAGGAGCAGTTGTTGCACTAGCAGAAGGAGCACGAGAAGGAGGACTCGCATTTTAAAGAAAATAACAAGCAAATACATAATTTATGAGTGAAGAAAAACAGCAGGAAGCTATAACTGAAACAGAAGTTTCAACAACGGTAGTTGATGATGCACAGGGTGCAACCGCTACCTCTGATGCACCAGCTGGCGAAACTTCTACTGCCCCGCGAGGTGGCCGAGGAGGACGTCGTGGTGGCGGTGGAGATTCAGCAGACAGTCGTCGCAACCCGCGTCGAGCACGTCGTGGTACCCGTCGTGACGATCGTGTTCGTTCAGAATTTGACCAAAAAATAATCAGTATCCGCCGTGTAACGCGTGTGATGGCTGGAGGACGTCGCTTTAGTTTTAGTGTCGCAATTGTCATTGGAAACAAGAAAGGTAAGGTCGGTGTTGGTATTGGAAAAGCAGGAGACACACAGCTTGCAATTGAAAAAGCAGTTCGAAACGCACGAAAAAATCTCATTGAAATTCCACTCAATAAGTATCAGCATATCCCACATGACGTACAAGCAAAATTGTCTTCAAGTGAGGTTATGATTATGCCAGCACCAGG
>DALYES010000068.1:1224-3031 GCA_031972435.1 Minisyncoccota bacterium | reverse complement strand
GAAGTTCTGTGCGTACGGTGCTTGAGCTCGGAGGAGTAAAAGACGTGACTGCAAAGATTTTCTCACGAAGCAAGAACAAATTGAATAACGCGCGTTCTGCAGTCGCAGCACTCAAGAAACTTAAGGCATAGTTATTATAAGTAACAAGTGGGGCATTTAGAGCTTTGCGTCGAGGTAAGAAAAAGTAAAATGAAAGATGGTCGAATTTTCTTCATTGAGGAAGAAAATTCGACAGACTCAGAAATTATAGTCATTTCATTCCTTAATTTCTGGCCACGGCTAAGAATTTCTAACTCACTGCGTTCGTAACAAATTCTAAGCATGCAATTACATCAACTTCAACCAAAAACCATTCAAAAGACCGCAAA
Source organism: Minisyncoccota bacterium (assembly GCA_031972435.1). Taxonomy (GTDB): domain Bacteria; phylum Patescibacteriota; class Minisyncoccia; order Phycocordibacterales; family UBA918; genus Damh-18. The sequence goes on along the minus strand of DALYES010000068.1, from coordinate 2,663 downwards.
GCGTGTTGGTCGTGGTGGTAAGCGTGGAAAGACCTCAGGAAAGGGAGGAAAGGGACAAACTGCGCGAGCTGGTGGGCGTCCACGACCAGAAATGCGTGACATCATCAAACGACTTCCAAAACTCCGTGGATTCGGTAAAAATCGTGCACGAACAGTCAATAATGAACGTGCATTGCCAATCGTCATCAATCTCGCAGCGCTCAATGTTGCATTTGAATCAGGTGATACAGTCACTCCGCAGACACTCGTTGCGCGCAAGGTTGTGCGCACACAGAGCGGAAAAGCACCGATGATTAAAATCCTCGGTAATGGAGAATTGACGAAGAAGATTACCCTCTCAGGGTGCGTCTATTCTGCATCTGCAAAGGAAAAAATTGAAAAGGCAGGTGGTTCAGTGGTCTAAAAAAAGAATTGTAGGTACAAAGTAATGGAATTATTTTGTACGACACTTTGTGAGTCGTCGTTTTTTCTCCCCAAAGGAGAAAAAACGACGCATAATCTGGTATGATAGAGTATCACTATGTTCTATAGTAGATTGACCGGTCTTGTTTATTAGCTTCATATCAATAGGATGGATATCTTTCTTCAAAAATTAAAAATCATCATCGGAGAAAAGGCGATTTTAAACCGAATTCTCTTTGTGCTTTTTGCCCTCATCGTGTTCCGCGTTTTGACCGTCATTCCTATCCCAGGTGTTGATATGGCGGTACTCAATCAATTCTTCCAAAACAACCAGTTCCTTGGGCTCATGAATGTGTTTTCGGGGGGTGGTCTCTCTAATCTCTCTATTGTGATGCTCGGTGTGGGGCCATTCATTACCGCATCTATCATCATGCAACTGTTGACGGTCATGTCTCCAGCTCTCAAGGCGATGTATTCAGAAGAAGGAGAGACGGGACGAGCTCGTTTTACCCAATACTCACGTCAGCTCACACTCCCGCTCGCGATTTTGCAGGCATTTGGTTTTCTCTCCCTTCTCAAATCACAGGGAGTCATTACAGGGCTCACCACGTTTGAATTTATCCTCAATATTGTCATCGTCGTCGCTGGTTCGATGCTCCTCATTTGGCTTGGAGAATTGGTGACTGAGTATGGTATCGGAAATGGTGTGTCCATTATTATCTTTGCAGGTATTGTGGCAAGTCTTCCTTCTTCAGTCACACAGATTATCTACAATTTCGACCCATCTCAGATTCCCCTCTTTGCGGGGTTTGCAATCGCAGCACTCGGTATTATCTACGGTGTGGTGGTTATGACACAGGCAGAACGTCAGGTACCGATTACCTATGCAAAACAGGTGCGTGGAGGAAAGACGTATGGCGGTACCACGAGCTATCTTCCTCTCCGACTCAACCAAGCGGGAGTTATCCCAATCATTTTTGCGCTTTCTATTATTCTGTTTCCGCAGATGATTCTAAACATCCTCGCCTCATTTAATG
>DALYES010000068.1:0-1214 GCA_031972435.1 Minisyncoccota bacterium | reverse complement strand
TGTTCCGCATGTTGCGGATCTCTCGCAAAAGGTATTGGCATTCTTCCAAAATCAGGAACTGTACGCGGTAGTGTACTTCGTCTTCGTCATCCTCTTCACTTTCTTCTATACCGCAGTTACGTTTGATCCTGACGCGATGTCAAAGAACCTCCAGCGAAACGGCGCGTTTATCCCCGGTATTCGCCCTGGGACACACACTGCTGAGTACCTCGGTAAATTGATTACTCGACTCACGCTCGCTGGGGCACTCTTCCTCGGTATTATTGCAGTGCTTCCGATGGTTATGCAGATTCTTACCGGAGTCACCACGCTCTCTATTGGAGGTACCGCGCTCCTCATTGCCGTATCGGTGGTTATCGACCTCGTTCGACGTATTGATTCACAGGTATCACTGAGACAGTACTAATAGCTAGGTAACATGAGTGAATAAAAGACGCCGGGCCCCTACAGGGCCGGCGTCTTTTGTACCTATTACCCCAATAAACGCATCATTTATTTGTGGTAATTGTATCATCGTGATATAATTAAAGCCATACTATGATACAATTATCGAATATTGAAATACAATCAAGAATTATTGATTTTTTGATTAAAAATCAGACTTCCTCAACAGGAGATATTGAAAAATACCTTAATACAGTGACGCGTCCAACACTTTCTCGATACGTACGAGAACTCAAGGATGCTGGGATTATAGAACGTATTGGTGAGGGGAGGGGTTCAAAATATACTATTTCAAAAAAGGCCATCATGTTGTACCCGTTTGACGTCTCGGTATATGGACAACCGCTTGAGACGCAGTATCGTATCTCATACAATCAGAATTTATTTACTGGTATATCCGTTCAACCATTTTTCTCTCAAGAAGAAAAAAAGATATTGGATGAGGTTGGTGCGAAATATGCTGAGTGGAGCACACGTACAGAACAAGAATACAAGAATCTCGCATTTGAACGGTGTGCGATAGAGTTTTCATGGAAATCGTCAAAGATTGAGGGGAATACATATACGCTTCTTGAGACTGAAAACCTTATCAAGAACAAAAAGGAAGCGCAGGGAAAATCTCACAACGAGGCAGTTATGATACTCAACCAAAAGCAGGTGTTTGATCTCATCTATGCAGACGAATTATTCAAAGATGTGTCGATCGCAACACTTATCGATATACATGGCCTTATTGTTAAGGATTTGGGCATACCGACAGGACTTCGTCG
>DALYES010000067.1:3719-5138 GCA_031972435.1 Minisyncoccota bacterium | reverse complement strand
CATCACCGAGCCAGCGACCTTCTTTGAGGCCAGTAAGCATGGCTTCGCGAACGTTGGTACCAAAGATTTGGAACATTAGAGAACCTCCTTTTATATTGTGTGAATGTAGGTACAGGTTGTTTCTAAGGTGAGTATATAGAGTATTCTGTGGAAGACAAGTGTGCCTATTTACTTAATTTGTGAATTACGATATCATATATTCATAATAATATATGAATTTATTAATCATAAATTTATGAAATTTCAACGAAAACAAGCTATTGAAGAGAGTTTCTATCCCGGTCGAGTACTGGTTATTTATGGGCCACGCCGGGTTGGTAAGACGACGATGCTCGAGAAATATCTTTCCACACAGCAGGATAAGCGGGTACTTTCAGTAACTGGTGACGATATCCTGGTACGGGAAATTTTTGCTTCACAATCACAGGCGAAATTACGCTCTTTTGCGTCATCATACGACATCGTTGCTATTGATGAGGCGCAGCAGGTTCCGGCTATTGGTATCGGCGCGAAGATGCTTATTGACAGCTTCCCCGAAAAACAATTTCTTCTGACCGGCTCATCGTCATTTGATCTTTCTTCACAAATTGGAGAACCCCTCACTGGCCGTCATTTCACACTGACCTTGTTACCTGTTGCGCAGAGTGAGTTGCTGGTTGGTGCGTTTGAAATTTCAAGTGCGAGAGAAGAATTTCTCGTGTACGGATCCGGAGATATTACTTGCTCCGGATACCGCCACTAAAGAAAGAATCCTTCGCGAACTGGTCTCTTCGTATCTCTATAAGGACGTTTTGGCGCTTGAGAAGATTAAGTCGCCTGGATTGCTTCGCGATATTGCGAGGATGATTGCCTTTCAGATTGGAGATGAAGTGTCGCTCAATGAAATTGCAGTAGCACTTCACACAAATGTACATACCATTGCCCGCTATCTCGATCTATTGGAAAAAATGTTCGTCATTCGGAGAGTCGGTGGCTTTAGTCGGAACCTCCGCAATGAAATCACTAAAAAAGCCAAATATTATTTTCTCGATAATGGTGTACGTAACGCAGTTATCGAACAGTTCTCACCGCTTTCTTTGCGCGACGATGTGGGAGCGCTCTGGGAGAACTTCATTGCGATGGAGCTCATGAAGCAGTCAAACATCACTGGGCGCCCTGATCAGTATTACTTCTGGCGAACACATACGGGCGTTGAAGTAGATATAGTACGTGAATCTGGAAGTGTCCTTTCGGCTATTGAATGCAAGTGGTCAAAAGATGCCAAAGTGCCGCCCCTATGGAAGCGGTCATATCCAGAGAGCGATTTTACCGTAATCAACAGAGAAAATTATCTTGATCGGCTACTTTAGGCCACAGACTCTGAATGTATTAACATATACTGTGATCCTCAGGGGTCTTACGACATCTTTTATTCTTCTT
>DALYES010000067.1:0-3709 GCA_031972435.1 Minisyncoccota bacterium | reverse complement strand
GGTTGCAATACCTTGAAGTTCCTTCGTTAGTTATTCTTCTTTGTGGAAGAATAAAAGATGGGCTCGGCAAAATATAGCCTTACAGGACCTGTCCACCTTACAGGTGTTGTTCAGGTTGTACCATTTTTTCAAAATGAACAACCTCCTGTAATGATGTCCCACATCATTACAGCTCATTGGATTTTGTTCATTACTTCACAAAACCTCAATGAGTCTTGCAAATTGACATTGAGTCACTTCTCACACAAATGCTTCTTATTTTCCGGCCACCTTGTGTTTCTTGTGCAATTCCGCAACCGCGTCCGCTTCTTCTTTTTCTTTCTTTTCCCTCCCCTGTGCACCGAGCAGAGAAAGCTCTGCTTCTGTGAGTTTCATAAGTGCAACAGCTCGTTCTTCGAGGTATTCAGTCGTATTTTTGAGGGGGTCATCGAGCACTTCCTCGAGAAGTGCATTCAACGTATCTCCGAGCTTTTTACTCGGTCTCTCACTGGTGAGTTCCATAATGCGTGTACCATCAATCTTGAGCATTTTTACCGAGATAGGGTCACGGAGCGCTTCTTCCACCATTGCGGTGTACTTACGGAGGCGAAAGGGCTGTTCCTTTGGTCTTCCCGTCCCTATCCGGTCACATCGTCGCAATTTGAGTAGGTCCCAGATATTTTCAACTCCTACATTTGCAATGGTACGACGTACCGCTGAGAGTGTAATCTGCTCTGGGTCCGAGAAAAACATGTGCCATCGTATGAGTGTCACTACCCTTTCAATACGCTCACGGGGGAATTTGAGGTCCTGCAAGGCCTTTTTTGCTACCTTTGCCCCTACTACCTCATGTCCATGGAAGGTCCAGTCTTTTTTTTCATCTGACCATCTCCGCGTTTCTGGTTTTGAAATATCGTGGAAAAGTCCAGCGAGGCGTATGTCAAACTCCCAGTCTTTGTCTGCGCCATGTTGCATGGTACGGAGGAGGTGCTCGTACACATCAAATGCGTGTGCTTGGTTTTGTTCAACACCAATACCGCGGAGTAGGTCGGGAGCGACAAACTGCAAGAGATGGAGCTTCTCAAGGAATATGATTCCCTGCATGGGCTGTTTTGATTCAAGTATTCGTGAAAATTCATCACGAATACGTTCCTTTGAGATACGGCCTAAATGAACGGAATTTTCGGCAATTGCACTCATGGTTTCTCCCTCAATCACAAAATCAAGCTCTACCGCAAGCCGTACTGCACGCATCATACGGAGCGCGTCTTCGGCAAAACGCTCTGTTGGGTTTCCTACGGCACGAATTCGTTTGTGCCGGATGTCCTCTCCCCCACCAAAAAGGTCTACGATAGATTCATCTTTGAGTCGATATGCGATGGCATTGATGGTGAAGTCGCGTCGTTTGAGGTCTTCAGTGAGCGATACACCAAACTCTACTGAGTCGGGGCGACGAGCATCAGAATACTCTGATTCGGTACGATACGGCGTTACTTCCACTACCTTGAGTGTTGGGTCCTCTGTTTCTGGATTGACCACTCCCACGGTACCAAAGTCGTTGTTGAGGTACGTTTCGGCAAAAAGACTCTCGATTTCGGTTGGATGCGCGTCGGTGGTGATATCCCAGTCCTTTGGCTGTTTCCCTATGAGGAGGTCACGCACACAGCCACCCACAAGATACGCCTCAAAACCACGATTTTCGAGCGTGTCTGCAACATGCTGCACTTCTTTTGGTATTTCACTTCGGACTATCATCTGTCTATTGTATTGGTTTTATATAGAAATGTACACAACTGCGCCGTGTATTATTCAAACCATGATATACTAGTATGTAACATGAAATCGCTAGTTCAAGAAAAAAAGAGAGCAATAGAGCTTCGCAAAAAGGGGTATTCGTACAATGAAATCCTAAAGGAAGTGAAGGTTGCAAAGAGTTCCCTCTCACTGTGGCTTAAAAACACTCCGCTCACTTCACAGGAGAAGCTCGTTTTACGAAAGAGAAAAAACAGTGCAATTTCACGGGGAAGAATAAAAGCAGCCGCTTCACATCGTAGAAATAGACTCATACGAGAGCACGATTTTCTTGTTGAAGCGCAAGAGTTATTTACACAATTTAAACATATTCCTTTGTTCCACATCGGGATCACTCTCTATTGGGCAGAAGGAGCAAAGAGAAATAACCAATTTCTGTTCATTAATTCAGATGAAGAGATGATTCTCGTGATGGTTGAGTGGCTTGAAAGGTTTCTCGGATATTCTCGAATGAGTATGCGCTTTAGATTGTATATTCATAAACCATATGCTCATGAGAATATGGAAATGTTTTGGATGAAATATCTTCACGTCACTTCCGAACAATTTGTTAAGACCATATACAAACCAACCAATTTGGGAATTAAGAAGCGACCAAATTATAAAGGATGTTTAAGAATTGAGGTTCCAAAGAGTCATGATCTACTTTGCAAGATGAAGTTTTGGCAATCAATGCAGGTTGAATATTCAAAGAAACAATAGTAAGCTTGTCATTGTCGTGGATATGCACCCGTAGTGAAGAGGATATCATATCTCGCTTCGGACGAGACGTCCCAGGTTCAAGTCCTGGCGGGTGCACAAAGGCAAATCAAAGTCCCATTTTTTTCGGAAAATGGGACTTTGATTTAGAACGCAAAAGGCTTTGCGTTCGGCCTTTGTGCAAGGCGGAGCGTTGTGAGTCGCTCTCAAAAAGCGACGAGCAGCGAGCCGGGGTCGAGAGTGCTTAATGAGTTACAAGCGAAGCGTAGTAATCTCATTTAGCAACTCGTGACCACAGAGCAAAACTACTTTGCCTACGACGCTGGTGCAAGCCACTGGCCTAGCTCTATCTCACCCACAAATATGAAAACCCGTCTGACACGAAGTCCGACAGGCTTTTTGTTTTTAAATTCCGCACAAACGGGGTTTTTCACAGGTCATTTTGAACTAATGGGAGCATATACGCTATACTCTATCTATGGTACGAAAAGAAACGGAATACAGACAGGCGACACAGATGCGTCGTCGTGGTTTCACCTACGTTGAGATTGCTGAGACAGTGGGCGTATCGAAGGCAACGGTAAGCAATTGGCTACGAAATGAGACATGGTCACAGGAAATATATACAACGCACAAGCTTCGCGCAGCAAAGGAAAATGCGAAACGAATCCGTATTCTCAATAAGACAAGGCAAAATCAACTCACAAAGCAGTACGATGCGCTCGAGCGCTCTGCAAAAACCGAGTACAAGCACTACAAACAGTCCCCCGCCTTTGTTTCTGGGCTTGCGCTCTACGTCGCACTCGGTGATATGAGTGATACACAGTACATTCGGCTCTCTTCAAAGCGGATGGTTGTTCACCGGCAGTTCATCACCTTTGCGAGGGAATACTTGGGCGTTTCACGTGAAAAGATTCGATTTTGGCTACTTCTCTACCCTACTCATGATCCAGAGACGATTTCACGTCGCTGGTCAAAGGATATACGACTTCCCCTCCATCGTTTTTCACGGTATCAGGTATCAAAAAAACCTACGAGCAAAGCGGTATTGCACGAAGGGGTTGGAAATACTATAATCGGGGATACACTTTTGAAGCGGAAACTACTCGTATGGGTAAAACTCGCATCAAAGTGAGAGATACATTTGCGGCCATGGTTAAGTGGTATAACGAGACCTTGCCAAGGTTTAGTCGGGAGTTCGATTCTCCCTGGCCGCACA
>DALYES010000066.1:0-5205 GCA_031972435.1 Minisyncoccota bacterium | reverse complement strand
ACGGAAGCGATTTGGTGGTTTGACCCCTTGTGAAGTATTCTATCAGAAAACAGGTGTTATCTTATATCCAGAGAGACCTGAGTGTGTTGCATTATTTGTTTGAATCTAGCACCTGAATTCGCACGCTAATTGCACAGAAGTTTGCAGGCTAATTGCACAGGCCAAAAGACCCTGCATACTCCGTCCATATGGCACACAAACATATTGGACCAGAAGATTGGCCAGTTATCGCTCGCATGTTGAAAGCAGGGTTCTCCGGATCAGAGATAGCACGAACACTCGGTAAAGACCCGAGTGCAGTTAATCGTCATGTTAAACAGAATGGTGGGAGAGATGGGTATGATGTGCGAGAAGTACGCAGAAGGGGAAATGGGGACAGGGACAATATTATTGAGAAATCTGAGAAGGGGAAATGGGGACAGGGACAATATTATTGGGGGGAAATGGGGACAGGGAAATGGGGACAGGGACAATATTATTGAGAAATCTGTGTCATAATATTGGGGAAATGGGGACAGGGACAATATTATTGAGAAATCTGTGTCATAATATTGAAGTGCCACGTCAAGCTCGCGTATCAGTTAAAGACACTATCTACCACGTCATCAATCGTGCCAATGGACGTGTACAGATCTTCAATACAGAAAAAGACTATCGACTGTTTGAAGAACTACTCACAGAGGCAAAGGAGATGACCAACATGCGTATTCTCGCATATTGCATTATGCCGAATCACTGGCATCTACTCCTGTACCCACACACTGACACTGTTATGAAAGAATTCATGAGTTGGCTTACCAGTACACATGTTCGACAATACCGGACACAATCACAAACAGTCGGGTACGGCCACCTCTACCAAGACAGATACAAATCATTTCCAACTGAGTCAGATGCGTATGCACAAACACTTGTTCGGTACATCGAGCAAAACCCCCTCCGAGCAAAGTTAGTATCAAAAGCAGAAGACTGGCGCTGGTCAAGTTTATGGAGGAGAGAGCAGGGGAGTGTTCAAGAGCAAAAGCTACTTGCTCCATTACCATTTGATCTTCCTGTGGATTATCGTACACGTGTGAATGAAATTCTTATTAAAGAAAAATTGCACACAATACGCACCTCGGTAAACAAAGGTACTCCGTACGGAAGTGATACATGGCAGGATGGTATGATAGAAACGCACAATCTTACACATACAATAAGAGGAGTGGGGAGACCGAGAAAATATTAGAACACAGATTTCTCAATAATATTGTCCCTGTCCCCATTTATGCCATTTACTTCGCACCTCGGTAAACAAAGGTACTCCGTACGGAAGTGATACATGGCAGGATGGTATGATAGAAACGCACAATCTTACACATACAATAAGAGGAGTGGGGAGACCGAGAAAATATTAGAACACAGATTTCTCAATAATATTGTCCCTGTCCCCATTTCCCCTTCTCAATAATATTGTCCCTGTCCCCATTTACCATTTCATTTACATTTATGTCCCATTTACCATGGTATTGACACTAAAAGACTTATGGTGTTAGATATTGATTACCTGTAGCGGGCTTATCCAAGAAGCTGCAGGAGTTCCTTGGAAACTCAACCCCCAACCTCATGAGGTGAAATATGAACAGAAAGACGAATGTCCTGGCCCTGTCCGAAAGGCAGTGCTTGGCAAAAGATCCTTCGCTGCTCGCGCGGATGATGGACTACAACCACCTGGCGCTCAAGGAGCGCATGGTCGTGAAGATCGGCTGGACGCCGGAGTTCACGGACGAGTTGTTTGACGAGATGAAGAAGTTTCTCTATCTCTGTGCGACCAACGACGGTGCCATGGCACCGCCTGAGGACATCGACGAGATCTGGCACAACTTCATCCTGTTTACCGGCGACTACGCCGACTACTGCAAGTCCAAGGTCGGCTTCTTCCTACACCACCAGCCACTCACTCAGGCCCAGCGTGCTTCGAGCGACGGTTCCATGGTCCGGGATACCCTCGAGGCCGCCGAGCGCACCTTCGGGCCACTCTCCAAGCACTGGGAATTCACCAAGATTGCGGGTAGTTGTGGCCCCGGCGTCTGCGGAGCTTCCACCAACTGCCAGAGCTGATTAATCAGCGACAGCATCTGGGCGCGTCATCCTTCGTGGGTGACGCGCCTTTCACATTAACGGAGGTGTTATGGAGATACATCGTGCTGAAGAAGTAGATGCGGATCAGCTTGTCGACTTGATGAGTCAGCTTGCATCTGAATCCTCTTTTCTCATGTATGAACATGATGAAGTTCCTTCACCAACGATGCTTGCAAGGCGGATATCTGCAACGAAAAATTCTGAGCAGATCTTGGTAGTCGAAATCGATAATGAATTTGTCGGCTACCTCGCTCTAACCCTAGGTACATTCAAGCGTAATCGTGGTGTTGCAACTTTGGCTTTGGGGGTAAGGGGCAGCCATACTGGCAACGGAATTGGTTCAGAGCTTATGAGTGCTGCAATCTCAGAAGCTCGCAAGATCGGGATTTACCGACTCCAACTCCATGTTCAGACGACCAACGAGCTAGCTATCAAATTGTACCGCAAATTTGGCTACGAGGTCGAGGGGACTCTTCGAAACGCAGCCAGAGTAAATGGGCGGTTAGTTGACAAATATATGATGGCCAAACTGCTATAACTCGGACCCTGCTACTGCGGGGTCCAACTTTTTATAATTAGCTCAATAAGGTAAAATACACCTATGTCACAGCAATTTATCGATGATATTTCTTCCAGCAAATCAGTAGTTTCGGTTGATTTTTATAGCCTTGTAGATAAGTTGGATTTTTTATCTGATGTTGAAAAAATTAAATCTGCACAAAGTGATTTAAATTTGGTCGAAATCTATCGTTTTCTATACAAAGTTGGAAAATTAAAAGTAGTTGGTTATATAGCTATACCAAAAAATAAAAAAGAAAAAGTACCCTGTATTATTCATTTGCGTGGCGGCAGTAGGGATTTTGCTGCTTTAACACCAAGAGCTATATATGGTCAACTCGTGAAATACGCACTTGAAGACTATGTTGTAATATCAACACAATATCCTGGTGTTGAGGGTGGCGACGGACAAGATTCATTCGGAGGTATCTATGATTTAGCCAGTATAATAAAACTCAAAGATATCCTAAAAAGTATTTCTATTGCGGATACTGATAAAATTGGCATCAAGGGTCATTCACGTGGTGGCCTAATGGCTTACATGGTCCTCCGAGAAGTAAAGTGGATTAAAGCGGCTGTAATTGCAGCCGCACCAGCAGATCAAGTACGCCAAGGCAAAGAACGTCCAAAATGGCGTGAACATCAAGTGAGTCTATGGGGTAAAAGCAAAGAAGAACTTATACGCCGATCACCTTTACGATGGGTTATTGATCTACCCAAAAAGGCGCCGATACTATTAATGCATGGATCAGCCGATTGGCGCGTTTCTCCACTTGATTCAATGGAAATGAGTCAGGAATTGTACAAGAATATGATACCGCATAGGTTTATTTTCTTTGAAGGGGCAGATCATGGTATTACAGAATACAAGATTGAGTATTTCAAACAATCACTGGGATGGTTCAATAGATTTCTAAAGAACAGTGAACCTTTACCGAATCTTAAGCCACATGGCGATTAAGTGACATAGGACTGTAACTTTTTATTAGCGGCCAGTGTCACAAAAATGGAAAATGGAGTCAGTGAAAATGGGAGGTAAATGGGGACTGTCCCCATTTACCACAATAATATTGTCCCTGTCCCCATTTACCTAAGATATTTTTAAACAAGAAAAGTGGCGATACAAAATGGGTGAGAGCGACGGCGGAATATATCTAAAACCTAAAACCACCACCACATACGCTGGAAATTTTGTAGGAAATACTAGGCCGTCATGCCAAACCACTATAAGAGTTTCTCAATAACAAAAAATATAAATGCAAATGATGACACGGACAATATATCTCTGTAATAAATACACACTCTATGCACACACGTAAAAATCAATATCTGATGTTCACAATTGTATGTGCATGCGTGATAGTGTTCTATCTCGAGAACACGCACAGTCTTTTTGGAAAATACATAAACTCCTTTTTCCCCTGTGTGCAAAAGGTTGAGAATTCAGCTCCATGCTACGCAGGATATGATATGACGATTATGATTATGGTGACTACTATTGGACTCTCTGTCGCATCAATCTACATTATCGGGAAGTATAAAGAATCACAGCACACTGACTGAAAAAGCAGGGAAGTGCGGAATGCAGAATTGCGCTCTAAAAGTGTTGTATAATTCCTATACTCGAACTTAGTAATAATCAAACTACACGACAAAAGCAGAAATATGCTGACAACACAGAACGAAAAGAATTGGTTTTTTGAAGAACTATACTCCGACAACACGTTTGGTTTTGAGGTGAGTGAAGTAATTGTGCCTGAGTACAATACTGGATTTCAAAAGCTTATGGTGCTCAATACCCCTCGATTTGGAAAAGTACTTGTCCTCGACAACATTGTCCAATTTGCTGAGTTTGATGAGTATGTGTATCACGAGAGCATGGCGCATACCGCACTTTTTTCTCATAAAAACCCAGAAAAAATCCTAATCATTGGTGGGGGGGACTGCGGTGTTGCTCGCGAGGTGTTAAAGCACCCTAGCGTAACAGAAGTCACCATAATCGACATAGACCCCGAGGTGACCAAAGTCGTTGCGCAACATTTTCCTACACTGTCACAACCGACACTTCATGATCCGCGTCTCACCATTCTCCATGAAGACGCGTCACACATTGACACGATGTTTGAGCCAAATACATTTGACGTTATTCTTATGGACACGACCGACAACATTGGAAATGCAGTTCCTCTCTTTCAGGGACACTTTACAGAAAAAGTGCATGTACTCCTCACCTCAGATGGTATTCTCATGCGACTTGGTGGATCACGTTTTCTTCAGCCCGATGAGCTACGTGAGGTCACAGAGGATACGACACGCGTATTTGGAGATGTAAATGTGCTTCATGTAACATTTTCAGGTGTAGCAACATACTACGGTGGTCCATTTTCACTTGTAATAGCAGGGAAGGGTGCTGCACCACAAGCATTTTTTAATGGCAAGGAACAAATTCAGACTCGGTGGTATTCAGAATACATACACCACACAATGATTTCCGCTCCAGATACAAATAACCTATAAAATAAGCCA
>DALYES010000065.1:2139-5207 GCA_031972435.1 Minisyncoccota bacterium | reverse complement strand
CTATGCATGAGTAAACGAACACGTTTGAGGTTAAGGAGCATCGTGATAACGTCCTCTTTTACACCTGCCATTGTTGAAAATTCGTGTTCGACACCATCAATCTTCACTTGTGTGATTGCTGCACCAGGAAGAGACGAGAGGATGATACGGCGAAGAGAGTTGCCGAGTGTGTGGCCATACCCTGGGTACAGTCCATCTATCTCGAAAATACCAGAGAATTCTTCCTCTTTGATAACTCGTGGCTTAGATGGCAATGCTACGTTTGTTTCAAGCATAGTACGTTACTTATGGTATTAATTATTAACGACTGTAATACTCAAGGACTTGCTGTGGATCAAACAGTGTTTCAGAAGGCTCATATGTTGGTTCTCCTGTCTTTACCCCTGATAGTTCTTTTGCGTTGAGGGTAAGCCAGTGAGGTGCTGTGTATGTCGCGAGGGCTTCGCTGAGAACAACAAACAGTGGAGATTGTTTGCTCTGCTCACGAACTGAAATAACGGTACCTGCTGCAACCTTGTGAGATGGAATGTTTAAACGGCGTCCGTTAACTAAAATATGACCATGAGAGACAATCTGACGTGCAAGACGACGTGATTTTGCGAAACCGAGACGGTAGACCACATTGTCGAGTCGAGATTCAAGACGAGCGATGAGCGCGCCGATAGGCTGGTTGCTCTGCTCTACTGCATCATGTACGTAGCCAGAAAGCTGTTTTTCAGAAATACCATACCCGAAACGCATTTTCTGTTTCTCAATGAGTTGCTTCTTGTAGTCTGACATCATTCCTGGTCGACGAGTTTTTGTGCGTGCAGAACGAGCTTCAGAAAGTGCAAACTTCTGAGTTTGAGTTTTTTCAAATATTGGTGCGCCGAGACGCTTTGCAATTTTATACTTAGGTCCAATTATCATATTCGTTCAATTAGATTCGACGTGGCTTAGGTGCACGCGGACCATTGTGCGGAACCGGTGTTTGGTCGACAATGCTAATAATTGAAATACCTTTACTTGAAAAACCTCGAAGTGCTGATTCACGACCTGCTCCAATACCGCGAATGACCACTCCTGCTTCTTTCATACCCATCTGAGATGCTTTTTCACCGATAATCTCACCGACCTTCGCTGCAGCAAACGGTGTGCTCTTTCGTGAACCCTTAAAGCCGAGCGCTCCACTCGATGCACCAATGAGCGCATTGCCTTTATTGTCACAGAGTGTGAGGAGGGTGTTGTTAAACGTTGCAAGAATGTTGAGAACGCCAATAGCAACTTTTTTCTTTGGGACACGAGCAAGAGCACGTGACGACGCACTCGTATCGCTCCCTCCCTTTTTGATAATTCGTTTCTTACCCATAGTTCTATCTTTACTAAATAATCAAATTAAGTCTTTTCTAGCTTACGGCGACCAGATCCCATAGTCTTCTTTACTCCCTTCAAGGTACGTGAGTTTGTCTTGGTTCGTTGTCCGCGAGCAGGAAGGTGTTTTGCATGTCTGCTTCCACGATATGACTGAATGTCTTTGAGACGCTTTATATTTCCAGTAACCTGACGCTTGAGCTCTCCTTCGATTGCAAAAGACTCTACTTTCTCACGAACGGCATTCTCCTCATCTGTCGAAAGGTCGAGCGCTGTCTTTGATACATCAATGTGCAGTTCTTTGAGTATTGAAATAGCTCGAGAATGACCAATGCCATATACGGATGTCAATCCGAATTCTAGATGCTTTTTATCTGGGATTGTAATACCTGAAATTCTCATACTTATCCTTGTCGTTGTTTATTACGAGGTTTCTTCTTGTTAATAACATACACATGACCGCGTCGACGAACAATCTTGTCTTCGGGACTAATTTTTTTTACTGATGATCGAACTTTCATAATTATAGTCGTTTAGAAATTCTTGCTTTTCCTCCATATGGTTCAGGAACTACCGCTACCCTATCTCCAACGAGAACGCGAATTTTAAATTTTCGCATTTTCCCTGCAAGGTACGCTATTATTGGTATTTCTGCTCCATCCAATAAAACTCGAAAAAGCGCATTAGGGAGCGCCTCCTCTACAGTTCCATAGACGAGTTGTTCTTTGTCTGATTTTTCTTGCATCAAACGACGGTGATTTTAACAAACTATAGTAAAAGAGTCAACACCCCTTGTCCGCATAGCCCTGTGATACCCCACTACTCCTCAAAAACCGTGACAATCTTTATGTTCTTTGAGGAGCTCGGGAAAGAGTTTGCCCAGAATGGTCTGATTTCTGAATTTGCATTTTGAATTGATGCGCCGTAATTGCCGATAATTTTTTTAACCTCATCTTTCTTCTTGGAAACCAATTCTGACTTAAGTTTTTCCTCATCAAATTTCCAGACAATCCTCGTATTTCCTTTGAGAGTTACATCTAAAGTCTGTGTTCCAGATATGTCGCCAAGTCCAGTCTGAGGATCAGTGTATGAAAATACGAGTGTGCTTGGGTCAGTGAGGGCCACTTCATCACCACTGTATTCAGGGACAGATTTTTTAGCAAGGAATTTTGCCAATTCTGCTTCTTTAAAAATAGGAATTTGTAGTCGTGCTTTTTCCTTTATCGTTGCAAGTGAGTCACCGTATGCGGTAGACGGCTGTGTCTCGTAGACAAAATTAACGGCGTCTTTGTAGACGACAAATCCAGCTGGTTTTTCCTCTTCAAGTCGAGCAAGTAATTTGTCGCGGAGCTCAACATGGAGCGCTTGCTGTGCGGTATTAAGTTCTTGCTCATCGAGCATGAACTTTTCACCTTCAAATCCTCCACTAAACGCAACGGTAGACTCTCCATACACCTTGTCGAACTGATCACTTCCTTTGAGCCCAGGAACAGTGAATTTTGTAGGTGCTATATTAAATTTTTCTCCAACACTATCAGCAAATACATCCGCGACAACACTCCCGGGTATTGCTTTTCCGGCAGAATCTTTTGTTGCAGCAGGGACTTCTATTGATTCTTTGATTCTATAGATAAAGCCATTCGGACTTTCAAACCGTGTGTTTTTAATGAGCGGTTGAGCGCTTGCTGAAGTGTTGTATACAAAAATCTTACCTTCTG
>DALYES010000065.1:0-2129 GCA_031972435.1 Minisyncoccota bacterium | reverse complement strand
CACTGATACCTTTTCGGTCCCTTTTGCTTTAACCTGTCTTTCACCTGTTGCCTCGAGTGTGAGTAACTCATATCCAAGCTGATCAGCTTGGGGAGCGGTATATATTTCAAAATTTGATTGTACCGAGACATCACGTACCTTTGGGTGTACCGTGACCACAGCACCTCCAAGGAAAATGTTAACTACAACTGCACTGACCACAATGATGAGAGCTACTACTGCAGTTATGACAATGTGCTTTTTCTTGTCAGAGTTACCGTCGATAATCTCGAGTGATGAAATATCGGAATCATCAAATGAGTCAGTGACTAACTGCTGTTGTACCTTCGGCTGACGTGGAGCAATGTCTTGATTAACCTTGCGTTCGACATAATCACGAACGGGTGGCTTTTGAGAGACTGGTGTCGGCTTACCAGCTGGTCGTATGTCCTGCAGATTCCATTTTTGTGACATTGAATTAAGTATATACCTTTATTTGTAATCCGACTCACCACAACCGTGCACTTTGTGGAAAAACCTCGCTGCGAGTGCTAAGTAGACATCTTCATCAGCACCCTCTGAAATTTCTTTGACTATCTCATTCTTGATAGAAAGTAGATGTGGCTCTGCAGTGAGCACACGTTTAAATACTCGGGTAATAATGGGCGAGAAAAATTGTTCGTAGGGTTTATGGGTTGTGAGAATAATCTCTGAAGGAATTACTCGTTTCGACATAATGTGCATAATCAAGTCTGAAATTTTTTGCTCATATTCTTCGATGTACTCATCAAAATCAGTTGAATCCAAATGTGCATCATCTCCAACAAGTGCCATAAACGACTGAATATCAGCTGAGGGCTTACCTGTCGACGTCATAACATTTCGAATAAAGGTACTACTTCCGATTGGCACAGCCTCATTTTCTATAAGTAATCCTTTCTCAACAATGGCACATTCAGTCGATTCAGCAGTGATATCTACAATACATAAGGAATCAAGCCGAGGAAATACATCGCGCATGACACAAAACATGACGAGCATGTAGGTGTGCGTTCGTATTTCAGTCTCTGGAAATAGTTTTTCTTGCACTTCATACACCGCATCAAGAATATCTTGAGGTATAACACCCGCAACGTGCGAAAGACCAAGTGAGGTACCCTTAAGATTGAGTGGATGAAGCACAGGGTACTCATTGATTGTGATATCAACAGTTACCCGTTCGACAATACTAAATGCCTTATCAGAGATGTGCGTCTGCTCTCTTAGGTGCGTGAGGATTTCTGTTTCGGCACTTTGGATTAAGTCATCAATAACACCATTCGTTACTTTGAAAGGCTCATCGTTCTCAAGGTGGACAGTTCGTGCAACGGTGTATGACCATGGGGATGAGCAGGTGACATACAATTTTGAAATATTCGCCTCAGAATCGAGTTCATTGAGAACCTGTTTCCCGTCCTGTGAAAGTGTGAGTAATGCAGAAAAAAGTGCTTCACGGAGGCGACGAATATCATTCGGATTCTCTGCTATATTTTTTGAAATACGCATTGTATTGCGATGCGAATACACAATTTTAGGAAGCTTCATATCATGGAGAGACATGACAAGAGCAACACCGACGCTTCCAGAGCTTATATCAATAAGTACACCATACACGGCATCGCTCTTGTGTCGGCGAAGATGGAACATACCCTAATAGTATACAGTGCTCAGTATCTATAAATGCTGAGTAATCTACAGGGGTGAAGTATAGAAGATAGAGAATAGAAGATAGAAAAAGATGCTTATTTGTCATGTCTTTAATTGCAACACTGAGTCTTCTTCAATTTTCTGGGATATAGAATCCTCACAAAAGAAAAGGAGGACTCTGGAAAGTCCCCGTAGCTACGAAATAGTCTGAGTAACTATTTTGTTCAAACATTCTGCGATTAACTCGTAAAAAAAGCGATATTGGAAACGCCCATTTCTTCACCAAAAAAATCCTCAACTGCTTTTTTGTACAATGTTGGGAATTCCTTTTCCCACAGAACGAGTCCATC
Organism: Minisyncoccota bacterium; assembly: GCA_031972435.1. Taxonomy (GTDB): domain Bacteria; phylum Patescibacteriota; class Minisyncoccia; order Phycocordibacterales; family UBA918; genus Damh-18. The sequence continues at coordinate 114 of DALYES010000065.1, read as the reverse complement.
GAGATAATCGTTTACAAAAAAATTCAACATTTTATCTTTACTTTTTTCAAAATGAGCCTCAATAAAATATCCAAGAGCTTGAGTAATAATTGTGGCCTGTAAATCATTATATGT
>DALYES010000064.1:1447-5312 GCA_031972435.1 Minisyncoccota bacterium | reverse complement strand
TTGATCTGACCCCTAATTCATAGACACGAAACTAAAAGTCTCGAATAATGAATTGGGTTAACAAATGACGGATGATACAAGATGACTTCGGTATTGTACCGGAGTCATTTTGTGTTTGCTCCACATGTGTCGCATATTGTTATAATAATACATAAATGCATCGACTTTGCGAACAATCTCTTCAAATGTCTCGCAGTTTGATATATCAAGCTCGTCTTTCATGTGTCCAAAGAAGGTCTCTGTCTTGGCATTGTCGATACAGTTTCCTTTACGTGACATCGACTGTACCATACCAAACTCAGCCAGCTTCGCATGATACATAGGGTGTGTATAGTGCCATCCTTGGTCTGAGTGCAACACAAAGTCTTTCACAGAATCACCAAGTCGAGATTTGAGCATCTCAATAGTATCAAGCACCAGTCCGTGTTCAAGGGTCCGAGACACTTTCCAGGCCAGCGCTTCACTTGAAGCAAAGTCTTTCACTAACGAGAAATAAATGAAGCGATCACGCCAGCGAAGATACGAGATATCCGTACCCCAACTGTCTCAGGAGTCATCACTGCAAAGTTTCGGTCAACCACATTCGCAACCTCTGCATGCTCCTCGGTTTTTTTGTACATATTTTTGTATGGATTAGCTGCTCGAATACGTGCTTGAAGTTCATATTTTTTCATGATTCTTGCCACCCGCTTATGATTGACTCCAGGGAACTTTGGCGTAACTCCTCGATAGCCAGTGATGCCAATATGTATATGTTCATGGATTAGTATCTGGTCGCGAAAGACAGTATCTTTTTCTTCTCTCTTTGCATGTTTTTCTGCACTGTGTTTCCAGGCATAGTAGCCACTACGCGCTACGCCAGCAATACGACAGAGTATGCTGACATTGTTTGGATATAGTGCTATGAGTTCGTATTTTGCTCGGGGTGATAGACGAAGGGTATTCTTTTTATTCCCCGAGCTCGTGCTAAAAAAGCATTTTCCAGGTCACGATATTCAGACTTTAATCGATAGTACTCAACCTGTTCTTCTAAAGTCATGTTCGAGGGGTCAAGACGTTCTTTTTTAGGACGTCCACCTTTGTGGCTTTTTCCTCTTTTTGAGTGCAGGAGTCCATCATTACCTTTGGTGGCGTAAATCTTTCTCCACGCCTTGATACATGTCTTAGGAACATTAAGAAGTATAGTTACCGGAAATCCTGCTTCCGCAAAGATGCTCTGTGGGGAGAGTCCAGCTCTATTTCGTTCAAGCGCATGCACCTTAAACTGCGGTGAGTACGTGATGTTTGTATCACTCACTCGAAGTACGTGTTTGCTGGTACGGAGCAGTTCTTGCTCTGCATCAGTGAATTTTTTTCTTTTCATAATGATCTGATTATATACGAATAAATGGACAGGGAGTTTTAGTTTCCTGTCCATTTATTAGGGGTCAGATCACTTCGGGGCTTTTGTTAGCTTACTCAGGCGGAGTCATGTGGCCAGAAAATAAGGAGCGTCAGCGTGAGAAGTGACTAAATGTCACTTTGCAAGAGGTTGTGAGATATTTTGTGAAAAATATCCACAATCTGAACAGGTCCTGTAAGGACTATATTTTCTGTGTCTGTCTTAAAATTCTATTTGAAATGAATTTTAAGACGAAAGCTATTCATAATGCAAAAACAGACGAGCCCGGGGAGGAACCACTTATGAACGTAGTGAATTAGTGAGTTGAGCCCAAAAAGATAACAAAAAATGTCGCTCCAGATGGAGCGACATTTTTTGTTATCTTTTCGACGTTCAGAGCGTTGTAAGTCTCGTTACCGTCGAACATTTTTGACATATGTAGCTTGATATTTTAGTATTAATGTAGATAGTCCTTTCAACAACAAGACCAGGAGAAGTGAACATGCTTGATACACCTCGCTCAATGCTCTTGGAACTAGCCAAGCACTTGAAGTTCGATTCACGAAACAACAATTCAGCACCACCCAATCATCATTTTGGATGTCTTGTACTCGACGACACAGAAAATTCGCTTTGGAGTCGAGCCTGCAACGTCATGGGTCAAGATGACAGCACCGAAAATGAAATTCTCGAGAAGATTCTTGATATGCTGAGCAGAAGTGCCGAAGGGAGGAGAGACTCAGGATATAGCATTGGTACTTTCTATCTTTTGAGTAGCGAAACTTCGCTTTGGCAACGGACTCTCAAAGTTCTGAATGTTAAAACCGACATGATTCGAGATTTCGAAGCTCCCGCCATCAAGGAACGCCTCAGGAGAAAAGTGGCCTAACATCCGTCAACCCGCTTCAAAGGAACCCACTGTTTGGAGTGGGTTTTTATTATATATTCACCATATCTTCACCCACTATTCCAGTTAACTGGAATAGTGGGTGAGTAATGATATCGAGTGATATAGTTGATCAACTTCACAATAGAAGTACCAGGGTTTACATTATTCAACAACGAATGTTCCGAGCGTATACTCATAACTAGCAGATGTTCCTAAAATCTTTTATGAGGAAAAAGAGATGCAACAGCGACCTATTGTTATGGGGAAAAATACGCTCTTCGCACTGAGGAATAATCACCCACACGCAATGTGCTTGATACTTTCTGAAAAACAGAGGGGAGAAGTTGAAGAAGCACTCAACGAAATCGCATCGGTGTATGAAGCCATTCGGAGAGCACGTGTCGTTCCTCTCGAAACAGTAGAAAAATTTGTGTAACAGTGACGTATCATTGACCGACAGACTCACTCATCTGGGCGAGTCTGATTTTTTGACAGCAACAATTTTCATCTGTATAATGCACTTGTTATGCTAAAGAAACATGATATTGAGGAAGAGGATGAGATGTTTGCCGAAGATGCTATCCTACCTGAAGATACCGATGTTGAATTAGGAGAGGAGGAAGCACTACTCGGAGACAAGCTCAAATCTCTTCGTAAAAAACTCGCAGAATGTGAGTCAGAAAAGCAGAAGTATTTAGAAGATATGCAGAGAGCACGAGCTGATTTCTTGAACAGTCGACGTCGCTTGGAAGAACAGCTCATGAGGGACAAAGAACGTGCAACCGACACGATACTTGAAGAGTTGCTCGTTGTGGCAGACAGTTTTGACACCGCGATGGCAGACACCGCTCGATGGGAATCAGTGAACACAACGTGGAGGACAGGTATAGAGGCGATACACGCCACGCTACTCTCAATCCTCAAACGCAACAATGTCACCGCACTCAACCCACTGAATAGCCACTTTAATCCAGAAGAGCACGAAGCCGTATCCAATAGTGTAGTAGACGATGATGCGCAGGTAGATGTCGTCATCGCGGTACTCCAGAAGGGGTACAAACGGAATGACGACATTATCCGTCCCGCCCGCGTCGTCGTAGGAACAAAGTGAATGTGATTATGTATTTTCTATTATTTACTACTTAATTTAATTTCTATTCATATGGCAAAAATACTTGGAATTGACCTTGGTACCACAAACTCAGCAATGGCGATTATCGAAGGAGGTGAACCGACTATCATTGAAAACGCAGAGGGGAATCGCACCACGCCGTCTATTGTCGCAATATCAAAGACGGGTGAGCGTCTCGTAGGGCAAATCGCAAAACGTCAAGCTGTCACCAATCCAAAAAATACCATCTACGGTATCAAGCGCTTCATGGGCCACAATTTTGCTGAGGACGCAGTGCAGAGCGACAAGGGAATTGTTCCCTACGAAGTAAAAAAAGGAAGTGACGACGGCGTACTTGTTCTCATGGGAGAAAAGGATTACCGACCAGAGGAGGTTTCTGCGATGATTATCGCAAAATTGAAGGCGGACGCAGAGGCAAAACTCGGTGAGAAAATCACTGAGGCAGTGATTACGGTACCTGCGT
>DALYES010000064.1:0-1385 GCA_031972435.1 Minisyncoccota bacterium | reverse complement strand
ACAGCGCAAGGCAACACAAGATGCAGGAAAAATAGCGGGTCTCGATGTGAAGCGCATCATCAACGAGCCAACAGCGGCAGCGCTCGCATACGGTTTCAATAAGAAGAGAGAGGAAAAAATTGTCGTCTACGACTTTGGTGGAGGAACGTTTGACGTTACGGTACTCGAAGTTGGTGATGACGTCATTGAGGTACAGTCAACTGATGGTGACTCACACATGGGAGGTAGGGACATTGACCAAAAGATCGTCCGTCACCTCATCGCTGAATTTAAGAGTCTCGAAGGTATCGACCTCGGCAAAGACCCGCTCGCACTCCAGCGTCTCGATGAAGCAGCAGAGAAGGCGAAGCACGAACTCTCAACCACCGGTGATGCGGAGATCAATATTCCATTTGTCACTTCGGATGCGAATGGCCCGAAGCACCTTCTCCTCAAGCTTACCCGTGCAAAGCTCGAAGAAATTGCACATGAGTACATCGACCGCTCAATCGTCATTACAAAGCGCGCACTTGAAGCATCAGGTCTCAAGAAAGAGGAGATTGATGAAATCATTCTCGTGGGAGGACAAACACGTATGCCCGCAATCGTACAGGCAGTGAAGGAGCTCTTCGGAAAGGAACCAAACAAGACCGTAAACCCAGATGAGGTGGTGGCGCTCGGTGCTGCAATTCAGGCAGGTATTTTCCAAGGCGATGTACACGACATTACGCTCGTCGACGTCATCCCGCTCTCACTCGGTATCGAAACCATGGGTGGTGTATCCACAAAACTCGTGGAGAAAAATACCCATATCCCAACCAAGCGTGAGCAAATCTTTTCTACCGCTGCAGACAATCAGACATCAGTTGAAATTCACATCACGCAGGGAGAGCGACCAATGGCGAGTGACAACAAATCACTAGGACGATTTATCCTCGATGGTATTCCACCAGCTCCGCGCGGTATGCCACAGGTTGAGGTTATCTTTGACGTTGACAGCAACGGAGTTCTCAATGTGACCGCTCGTGACAAATCAACCAACAAGGAGCAAAAGATTCGTATTGAAGCAAACTCAGGCCTCACCCCAGAGGACATTGAGCGTATGAAAAAAGATGCTGAAACACACGCAGGTGAAGACCTCAAAAAGAAAGAGCTCATTGAGTCACGTAACCTTGCAGACCAGATGATATACACTGCGGAAAAAGCACTTCAAGATCACAAAGATGCTGTTCCAGCTGAAATCAAGACTGGCGTGGAAGATACAATTAAGGCACTCCGTGAGGTGAAGGACAAAGACGACAACGACGCAATCAAATCAAAAACACAAGAACTTTCCACTGAAATGCAAAAAATTGGAGAAGCAATGCAAAAGCAAGCACCACAGGAGAGCGCTCCACAGACCGAGG
>DALYES010000063.1:0-5314 GCA_031972435.1 Minisyncoccota bacterium | reverse complement strand
TCTATTGCCCCATTATAGGGTTTTTTCGTAGTAAGTCGAATACATCACTACATACCTATGAAGCGACGGGGCGTGACTGTACACGTCGAACAATCCACAGCAAAGTCTTTTGCTGTATAGCATAGATGCTATACTACTATTATAAGGGTACGAGAGCGTATTTAATCAGTAACACACTTCATATGAAATCATCTATTGGACAGCAGATTGCAGACGTCAGGGAGACGCGGGGTATGACGCAGGGTGGACTTGCAAAGTTACTCAAAACCACCCAGAGTGCCATTGCGCGCATAGAGAGTGGAAAGCAAAATGTGAGTACCGACATGCTCATGAAACTGAGCCACGCACTCAAAACAAATCTCGTGACCCTCTCCCCGGGCACGATGAGTCTCAGCATCAACGGTGGAAAAAAGTTGAGCGGTACCACCGTGACGAGCACCTCAAAGAATGGTGCGGTCGGCCTCCTCTGTGCATCACTCCTCAACAAGGGAAAGACCGTGCTCCGCAAGGTCCCGCGCATTGAAGAGGTGCACCGTATTATAGAGGTGCTCCAGAGTATCGGCATGCGCGTCGAGTGGAATGGGAGCGACGTGACACTCACCCCACCAAAAGTGTACGCACTCAAAAAAATCGATGTCGAAGCAGCGAGGAAGACACGTAGTATTGTGATGTTCATTGGTGCACTCATTCATACCTTTGACTCATTCTCTCTTCCCCAGTCGGGAGGGTGTAAGCTGGGAAGTCGCACCGTACGACCGCACTTCTATGCGCTCGAACATTTTGGCACCGATATCAAAACCACGGACACCGATTTTGTCATCACGATGAAGCACAAGAAACCTTCGGAGATTATTCTCTACGAGTCGGGCGACACCGTGACCGAAAACGCACTCCTCGCCGCTGCACTCACTCCGAGCACCATCGTCATCAAGTACGCATCGGCAAACTACCAAGTGCAGGAGGTATGTACCTTCCTCCAAGCGTGTGGGGTGAAGATTGAAGGTGTGGGAACGACGACGCTCACCGTGCACGGCATTGCAGAGCTCAAACAGGATATCGAGTACACACTCTCCGAGGACCCGACCGATTCCATGTTCTTTCTCGCGACTGCGATTGTGACCAACTCAAGTATCAGAATCGAACGATGCCCTATTGAGTTCCTCGAACTTGAGCTCCTGAAGCTCGAGAAGATGGGCTTCAAGTACACAAAGTCAAAACCGTACCTCTCTCACAATGGGGTGACCAAGCTCGTCGACATAGTGACAAAGCCCTCGAAGCTCGTCGCGCTCCACGAAAAAATTCACCCATCGGTCTACCCTGGTCTCAACATCGACAACCTTCCCTTCTTTGCGGTCATCGCCACTCAGGCCGTGGGGCAGACACTCATCCACGACTGGGTGTACGAAAAGCGGGCGCTCTACTTTACCGAGCTCGATAAACTCGGTGCCGACACCGTGCTCGCCGACCCACACCGTATCTACATCACGGGCCCCCGCACACTGAAACCAAACGAGCTCGTCTGTCCTCCGGCACTTCGTCCTGCGACGATTCTCCTCATCGCCATGCTCGGTGCAAAGGGACACTCGGTACTGCGCAACATATATAGTATCAACCGTGGGTACGAAAACCTCGTCGAACGCCTCACCGCCCTCGGTGCCGACGTCGAGTACCTCGCTGAGTTTTAACCCTCAACACCAAACAGAGAACCTCCTTCATCGTAGGGGTCAGACCCCTACGATTTAGTATCAACACGAAATCTCAGCAAGACATCACCTCAAGGCATCACCTTGGGGTGACTCGTTTTCATGGCTCGATTCGTAGGGGTTGATTCGTAGGGGTCAGACCCCTACGAATTTGAGTTACTCACTCAAGGCGACGCCTTGAGGTGATAAATCTATTATTTGAGTCTTCCACTTTATTTTGCTAGAATACCGAGAATGTTTGTCATTACCGTCGTCCCCCTGCGTCGTGGAGTCACCATTGACTCCCTCTCCTACTTTTCGAGTGTCGGCTATGAATTGGGAAGCCTCGTTACTATTCCTGTACGCAACACAGAAACACTCGGACTCATCACCGACATCAAGGAGGTGAGTACAGCAAAGACAGCCCTCCGCGCTGCAACGTTTTCACTGCGCAAACTACCTGTCCAAACAGACGTCCACCAGCTCGGTGAGGCGTACGTCAAGACTGCGCGCGAACTCAGCACACAGTATGCATCGTCTGTTGGTGCGGTGCTCTATAGTCTCCTCCCACCAGAAATTAAAAATGGTGAGATTAGCATTCCGCACACCCATCACGTCCCTGCACCGACTGAGTATCCCCCGTACGTCCTCGAAGCAAAAAAGAGCGACCGGTACCTCGCGTATCGCTCACTCGTGCGAGAGACATTTGCCCACAGTGGCTCGGTGCTCATTGTAGTCCCCTCATCTATCGAAGCCGACGAGGTACGCCATGAACTCGAAAACGGAATCACCGATCGTATCGTCTTTTTGAGCACAGCGTGCACGAAATCTGAGATAAAAAAAGGATTTGAAAAACTCGAGGACTTCAGCAAAGCAAAGCTCATTATCGTGACACCTACGTATGCACTCATTGAACGTCACGATATCACGACCATTATCGTTGAACATGCGCGTTCCTCATACTTCAAGGAGATGACGCGCCCCTACCTCGACTACAGGGACGTGCTCCGCATCCACGCGCGCCACACGGGGAGAAAGCTCATCTTTGCCGACCTACTCCCCCGCACCGAAGAAGAAGCTCTCCGCAGAGATGAGGTGTACGGAACGTACACCGAAGCACCAAAACGAATCGAGCTTCCTGGGACACTCATGGTCGTTGACACGACTCCACAGCAAGACACCCTCACCGCTACCTTCTCACTCTTTTCTCCTTCTGTCACCGAGGCAATCAAAGGAACGTATGAAAAGAAAGGAAGGGTGTTTCTCTTTGCTCCACGACGTGGGTTGGCTCCACTCGTCGCCTGTATGGACTGTGGGTACATCTTCCGTTCAAAGGAAAGTGGTGCTCCCTACTCGCTCATCCGCACAATGAAAGACGGCGTTGAGGAACGTTGGTTTGTGTGTAGTACCTCAGGAGAACGTGTCCGTGCGAGCGATACCTGTACCGTGTGTGGCTCATGGCGTCTTCGCGAGCGCGGTATTGGTATTCAGCACGTGTATGATGAGCTCCACAAGCAGTTTCCAAAAATTCCCGTCATCCTCTTTGACCACATCACCGCAAAGACATACAAGAAGGCACTCTTTTTGCGTGATACATTCTATGCATCGAAGGGGGTCATTTTTCTCGGTACCCACATGGCGCTTCCCTATCTCACCGCCCCCGTCGACCTCAGTGTCGTCGTCAACATGGATGCGCTCCTCGCCACTCCCACATGGCGCCTCGAAGAAGAAAACCTCGCATTGCTCTTGCGACTTCGTGAAATTACCCACGGAAATGTGTACATACAGACACGTACCCCCGACGTCCCGACACTCACCTATGCACGTCATGGGTACATCGAAAATTTTTACACCGACGAACTGGCACTTCGTAAATCATTTTCATACCCTCCGTACACCGTATTCATTCATCTCACCTGGCAGGGCGCACCAGAAACAGTCAAAAAACTTGAATCGACGATCACCGATACCTTAAAAGAGTTTTCACTCTCGGTGTACCAAAACCCCACATCAGCAAAAGATGCCCCCATCATGTATGGGCTCATTCGCATACCACACGATGAGTGGCCGAATCAAAAGTTGGTATCAGCCCTCCGTACGCTTCCTCCCTCGGTGCGCGTGGTTATCAATCCCGATAGAATTGTGTAGTACGGTTCGGGTATTGGATATTTATTTTCGAGCAATCTTGCGCTATAGTGAGAGAAATACAATATGTCAAAATTAGTTCCACAAAATCATCCTGCACTGCATGCAATCGCTGACGAAGTGCCACAGGAAGAAATAGCAACACCCCGCATTCAAAAAATATTAAAAGATATGCGCGCTGCGCTCGATGCATACAACATCGACGGATTTAATGGTGTCGCTATCGCCGCTCCTCAGATTGGTGTTCCCCTTCGCATGTTCCTCGTCCACAACACGAGTAAGGAAAAAGAGGAAAAAGATATCATTCCCGATCTCGTTGCAATCAACCCAAAGATTACCAAAATCTCAAAGCGTTCCCGTCTCGTCGGAGAGGGGTGTCTCTCGGTAGGTGAACAGTATGGCGCGGTACGTCGCTCTACACACGCCACACTTCGCGCTTTTGATGCGTATGGGAAAGAATACGAGCGTGGCGCGAGCGGTCTCTTGGCTCAAATATTTCAACATGAGGTCGACCACCTCGATGGTATTCTCTTTGTCGATAGAGCAGAAAATGTCTGGCACAAAGATGACGAGCACGCACGAAAACTCCATGAGGCACACGCGAGCAATCCAAAGCCAGAAAAGAAAAAATGAGTATGAGCACACTTCCCCGTTTTGTTTTTTTTGGCTCACCTGATATTGCCGTGTGGGTGCTTGAGGAACTCGAACAAAAGGGTTTTGCGCCCTCACTCGTCGTTACCAACCCCGATGCTCCGCAAGGACGCAAGCTGGTCATGACACCGACACCAGTTGCACAGTGGGCGGAAAGACACGGAATCGAAACCATAAAACCCACGACTCTCCGCGACGATGCGGTGACTGAAACATTGCGCGCATCACAGTGCGAGCTTTTCATTGTCACTGCCTACGGCAAAATGATTCCCGAACGTGTGCTCGCACTTCCAGAATTTAAAACATTGAATGTGCACCCTTCACTGCTCCCTAAATTTCGTGGTGCGAGTCCAATTCGCTCGGCAATTCTCGCCAATGCGAATCCTACTGGCGTGTCCATTATGGAGTTGACTCCCGGGATGGACGAGGGGCCAATTCTCGCACAAGAGGAAGTGGAGATTGCGCGCGAGAATTGGCCCCTCCGTGGCACTCACCTCGATAAACTCCTCGCACGAAAAGGTGGCACACTCCTCGCAGAAATACTTCCACAGTGGGTTGCAGGCACAATCACCCCGACCGAGCAGAACCACACGCTCGCAACGTACTCACAAAAAATTTCGAAAAACATGGGTGAACTCAATCTCGCCGATGACCCGTACCAGAACCTCCTCAAAATCCGAGCATTCGACGGTTGGCCAGGTACATTCTTTTTTGTTGAAAAAAGTGGCGTACGGGTACGTGTAAAAATAGTGGATGCAGAGCTTGCGCCAGACGGTTCACTCAGTATCCTCCGCGTCATCCCCGAAGGAAAAAAAGAAATGCCGTACGAAGATTTT